>NZ_JCBANH010000023.1:0-76884 GCF_059760925.1 Achromobacter sp. 1011791174 | reverse complement strand
GGCGCGGCCACCGCCGCGCCCGGAGTTTTCGACCACCGGCCCCAAGGCGGCACGGCTTGGGGCCGGTGCGGCTCGTTATTCCTTGGTTTCGATGATCCACCACACGGCGCGCGGCAAGGCGCGGCCCGTGAGGGGATGCAGATCGGTCAGGTCGGCGCGGGCCGTCCAGCCACGCGGCGGACGGTAGCCGCGCACGTCGCCGTCGCCGTGCCAGCGGCGGGCGCGCACCGTGCCGGAGGCATAGGTCGCAGCTATGCGGGGGCGGTTTGCGGGTTGGTGGGTCATGGCAGGCATCCTCAACATGAAGCGCCCCGGCCGGAACCGGGGCGCTATCTACGGTGCGAAGTCACGCGGCCAAAGCCTCGGCCTGCGGCTGGTCATCCGCCACGGCGGCCACTTCTTCCTGTGCTTCGGCTTCGCCATCCGCCGGCGCGTCCTGCCCGGTCTGCTGCGGGCCTTCGGAGCGGAAGATGGCGGGCATCCAGCCGGTGCCAGCGGCCAGCCGTTCGGCTTCGCTGGCAATGTCGCCCTTCTTCAACTTCGCCAGTCGGGTGACGTGCGAGGGCGCGAACCCGCCAACGGCTTCCAGAATCGCGGCCTTCGGCACATGCCGGAAGTAACCCTCATTGGTGGGCTGCCACCACGCGGCCATATCCAGCCCCACGGCCTGCGCCAGTTCCGCGCCGGGCTGGTGCGGCGTGGCGCGAGGCGTCACCACGTCCACCGTGGAAGCTAAGCACACGGCCAACAGCCGCACCAGTTCATCCTGTGATTTCGCCAGCAGCGCGGCGAACAGTTCGGCGCTGTCCTCCGGCAAGGTTTCGCCTGCCACCTGTTGCAGTTCGCGCAGCGCCACGGCGGCGGGTGATTCCGGCCAGTCCGGGGCCATGCCTTCCAGCCGGTCTTGCACCGTGAGGCGCACACCCAGCGGCAGGTCGTGCCCGTAGTGCCTTTCCTGCAAGACGGTCTGCACCATGCCATGCACCACGGCGGCCAGCGCTGCTTGCGGATGCCGTGCAACTTCGATTTGCAGCGCAGCGGTACGGTGCGCGCTCAACCGCTGCGCCAGTCGGTCAGACATGGCGGCGGTCTTGGGCTGCTCGTCGTCCTCGCCTGCGTCCTCGTTCGCGGCTTCGCCTTCGCTGCCGAAACCCTGCCGCAGCCGCTCCAGCGTGCGCAGTGCCTTGGCCTCCGCTTCGCGCAGCAGCCCGCGATGAATCGCGGCCTGCCCGTCGCGGTCGATGGTGACAATGGCACCGGCTGCGGCCTTCACGTTGGCCGCATAGTCCAGCAAGCCATCTTCCAGCGCCTGCAACTGCTCGCCCAGGCGTTCGCCTTCTTCCTGCAAGGCATCGGCCTTTTCCTCGTCCTCGTCGTCCAGCGCGGCATCCACCGCCTCGGCCAGTTCGTGCAGCTTGGTTTGCAGCTTCTCGATGCGCTGCGCGTCGCGCTTGTTCGGACTGCGGCGTTCCCTTGGCGCACGCTGGAAGGCTTGCAGATCGGCATGGGTCATGCCCGGCGTGGCATCCACCCACGCCCAGCCCTCGGCCTGCACCTTGGCGGCGATACCTGCCAGCTTGTCCTGCGCCAGCCGTTCCAGCAGTGCGGCATCGGTCAGATACACGCCTTTGTCGCCCTCCGCGAACAGGTCGCGGCGGATGCCACCGCCTTCCTGCTCGTAGCCGTCCAGCCCGACAAAGCGCACCAGCGGATGCCGGTAGGCGTCGATTTCGCGTTCGGTCAGGCGGTCGCGCAGGTTGTGCGGGCCGCGCTGCCATGTGGGCGCATCGTAGAACGCGGCTTCCTGCGCAGCATGGTCGTCGGTGATGGCGAGGGCCATCAACTGGTCAAGGCTCACGGCCTCGGCCCGGTAGTCGGCCAGCAGGCGCGGCGACACGTTGGCGAGTTTCAGACGGCGCTGCACCACCAGCGGCGTGACGCTGAAATCCGCTGCAATGTCCTCGATGCTGCGGCCTTCGGCCACGAGCGCGGCGAACGCCTCGAACTGGTCGGCGGGGTGCATGGCTTCGCGCTGCACGTTCTCGGTGAGGCTGGCCGTGCGGGCGGTGCCATCGGCCACCAGCAGGCAAGGCACCTCCCATTCCTTGCTAATGCGGTGCTTTTTCGCCAGCAGCTTCAACGCTGCGAGGCGACGGTCACCGGCCACGACCTCGTAATGCTCGCCATCGGCGGCGGCAATCACGATGAGGTTTTGCAGCAGGCCGACACGCTGGATGCTGGCGGCGAGTTCGGGAATGGACATGCGCGGGGTCTTGCGCACGTTGCGGCCAGTGGGACGCGACACCAGCCGCGACAGCGGAACCAGAATCAGGTTCTTGGTCGGATCAGCGGCCTCCAGCGGGATAGCGGCGGCGGTGTTGATGGCGCGGGCTTCGGTTTGGGTAACGGCGTTCATGGTGATAACTCCTATCGGTTCAGGGATGCAGCAGCGAAGAAAGCGACAAGGGCTGCTGCCTGCCCCTGCCGCGTGGGGATTCAGGCTTTCAACTGGCGCATGCCATCGGCCAGCAGCCAGAGGGCGCGATTTAGTCGGATGTTTTGGTCGATGCCCTGCACCGGGCGGGTTTGCTGTCGGCGCCCGTTGGCGCTGCGGCCACGCAGCCCGCCTTGGGTCAGGTTTTCTTGGGTGCGGTTGAACACGCTCCACAGGTCGGGGCGGCGGTCGTCGAAGCGGCGCGGCATCAGGATTTGCGATTCCGTGATGGGCGCGGGCTTGTCGGGGTCGTCGTACTTGAGGGCGAGCGCGGCGCGGGCGAACACTTCGGATTCGCCATCGTCCAAGGTGATGCCGCGCATGGCATCGCGCGATTCCTTCACCCGATCGAAACCGCTCAAGACTTCGTAAGCCCCCTCAATGACCAGACCGGCCACGTCGCCTTTATGGGGCACTCGCACATCGGCCACGGTGTTGCCGCAGACAAGGCCATTGCTGCACACGAACCGGAACATTCCGGCCAGCATCTGATAGCTGCTGGTGCCGTCGTGCGAGTTCAGCAGCACGATTTCGTTGGCCTCCGCGCCGTTGATCTGGCTGGCATGGCGCAAGCGAATCATGTGTTTGGTGTGCTCGCGCTTGCCTTCGTCGCGCACGCGGGTTTGCGTCACCATGAAAGGCTGGAAGCCTTCTTTGCGAAGCTCGGTCAGCACGGCGGCGGTGGGGATATAGGCGTACCGCTGCGAACGGCTCTCGTGCGGGGCATCCGCGAAGATGGACGGGGCCACGCGGTGAATCTGGTCGTCGGACAGCGGGTAATCGCTGCGCAGCGAGGGGGAGCGGAAAGCGAAACGGGATGCGAGTTGCATGGTCTTTCTCCTGACAAAAGAGGTTTGCTGTTCACACCGCACACCGGATTTCTAGATTCGGAGCCCAGCCTTTCGGCTGTTTGGTGCGGTCGGCACGAGGAACCCGGTTGGCCCTGTTGCCACCGTCTTTCCTGAGTTCATCGCCCGCGCCCAAAGGAGCGCGCGGACGGGGGCCGTCAAGGAGCCAAGCGCAGGGTTGGTGCGGCCCGCAGGCGCAGCCGAGGACACGGCCCTGCGCGCCTTGACGGCACACGGTCGCGGGCTACGGTCGCGGGTAAGGTGATGAAGTCAGGGGAGACGGCTGGACAAGGCAACGGCCATCCCTTTGTGCTGACCGCACGCAAGCGAAGCGCGCAGGCCCGAAGCTGGAAGCCGGGCCGTAGGCGTCAGCGATGCGGAAGGCTGGCGAAGCCAGTCCCGCCAGGGATGAGCGACTAGCGAACCTGGAGCAGCGCGATCCGCGAAGCGGAGACGCAAGAGGACTCTTCGTTTACCATTTGTTTCGCAAGCAAATGATGGGAAAGCAAGAACACGGAGATATAGAGATGATTGTCTGCATCAACCGCCTCAAACAGTTCGGAATCTTCAGCGACTTCAATGGAACGAAGATCCAAAAGTTCGGCCGGTACAACCTGGTCTATGGTTGGAATGGAACAGGCAAGTCAACGTTATCGAATCTATTCTCTTGCTTTGAGCTTCGCTCGATGGTTCCCCGCTTCAGCACGGGCCAATTTTCAGTAGTTCTGGAGGATGGCTCAACGATCACGGAATCCACACTCCACTCATCCCAATTGAATATTCATGTTTTCAATCAACGCTTCGTGCATGAGAACATTGATTGGGACAAATCCGTAAAGAGCATCCTTCTTATTGCGAAAGAGAAGATTGATGACTTGCAGAAGCTGGAGAAGCTGAAGAGCGAGCTTCAGTCGAAAAAGAAGGCTCACGACGACAAGCAAAGCGATATCAAGAAGCAGCGTGAGGCATTAGAGAAGTTCCTGACCAATGCTGCCAAGAAAATGAAGCTTGGACTTCAGGCGATTGATACGAGCGACAGTTATTACTTGAATTACGACCGCCGCAAGCTCTTCAACTTCATACAGAATAACGGCGAGACAATTATCAAGGCGGAGTCGGTTCTTCCAGATGAGAGGGTTATCGACCTTACGAATGCCGCCAAGCCAGATCAGCTTCCAAGCATTGCTTTCGCCTCAACGGCCATTGAGCCGGACTACTTTAAGAAAGCGGCGGGCCGCATCAGAGATTTGATTGGGACTACGGCGGTCAATCAAGCAATCCAGCGGCTGACCGATAACCCGGAAATCCGCGAATGGGTTCAAGCAGGCTTGGAAATCCATAAAAACCACGACTCGCAATCCTGCGAGTTCTGCGGCTCTCCGTTCGCCCAGCTTCGTGCCGAGGCGCTTGCTGCCCACTTCAGCAAGGAGTTCACGGAGTTTCAGAGCCGACTTCAGAACGCGGCGACATGGATTGAATCTCAAGGCGCTCCAGCTAATCAGTTTCCCGCATCGACCGAGTTTTATAAAGAACTATCGGCCGAGGCAGAGAAGCTTCAAAAGGACTACGCAACTGCTGCTGAAAAGATCGACCAGCAAATCGACGCCTGGCGGGAAGCCCTGAAGGCCAAGATCACAGACCCTGGGAAGACAGACATTCAGATCTCGGATGTGGTTGAAGACGATGTCACCAATTTCAATGACATCCTGAAATCGATTGTTGCTCTCGTTGGAAAGCACAACAATAAGACTTCAAATTTCAAATCTGAGACCTCAAAAAGCAAGGTGGCACTGGAGCTTCACTTTGCTGCGGCTGAGGTGCAAGAGTTTGACTATGCTGGAAGTGAGAAGAAGTGCAATGACCTTGAGTCAGAAGCAAAGAACGACCATAAGGAAATTGAAAAAATTAGTCTAGAGGTCGGAGCCATAGAAGCGGCGCTCTCGAATGAAACGGTCGGGGCAAAGGAGTTCAATGACATCCTGCATCGCTTCATTGGCCGCTCTGAGCTTTGCCTGAACTTCAATCAGAAGAAGAAAGGCTATGAGATCATCAGAAACGGGGTTGGTGAGCACGATGGGAATTTGAGCGAAGGTGAGAAAACTGCGATTGCATTTGTCTATTTCATCACGAAGCTCAAAGAAAATGGAAATAACATCAAGGATACGATCGTCGTCGTTGACGATCCGGTCTCAAGCTTTGATTCTAATCACTTGTTTCACGCCTACTCGTTTTTGAGAACGCAATGCACTGAAGCCAAGCAACTTTTTGTGCTGACTCACAACTTCACTTACTTTAAGCTAGTGAGAGACTGGTTCACTGGCACCAATAGGAATCGAGTCAAAAAAGGCAACGCCGAGAATTGCTTCTTTTATCGCCTGGATGCGCCACCTGGCTCCCCTCGTCACTCCCTACTTGTGGATGCCGACGACTCACTCAAGAACTACGGTTCCGAGTACCACTATATCTTCAAGAAGCTCTACGAATATAGGGCGCACACAACACTCAATCGAGATGAGGCGTTCTTGACCGCCAACCTCGCCCGAAAGCTTGTTGAATCGTTTTTCACCTTCAAATATCCAAGGCGTCGAAGCGACATTAGTCAATTGATGGAGGCTGGCCTAAAAGATTGCACCATCACGACACCAGAGCTTAAAGAAAAAATCTACCGCTTTATCAATAAGTATTCACATAGCGACGTTATTGAGATAACAGAGGAATCCGCAGAAAACTTGGCAGGCGAAAGCCACAGCGTCATCGGGAACATCTTCCAGTGGCTGGAAGAGGTGGACAAGAAACATTACGACGAGATGATTCAGGTTGCGACGGCCTGAGCATCAGGCCGCGAGGGCCATAGCTATGCCACCAGGCGCAGCAAAAAGGGGCCGAAGCCCCTTGGGCTAGATCAGCCCATGCTCGGCGAACGATGCCGTTTCGTTGCCCGCAACGATGATGTGATCGAGCACGCGCACGTCCACCAGACCCAACGCTTCCTTGAGCCGCTGGGTCAGCGCCCGGTCAGCCGCGCTCGGCTCGGGGTTTCCGCTCGGATGGTTGTGCGAAACGACGACCGCCGCCGCATTGAGCCGCAGCGCCTCCTTGACCACTTCGCGCGGATACACCGACGCACCGTCAATAGTGCCGTGGAACATCTCCCTGTATTCGATCAGACGATGGCGCGTATCCATGAACAGCACTACGAACACCTCATGCTCGAAGCTGGCCAACTTTGTACGCAAGTATTCCTTGACCGCCGCCGGCGAAGTGAACTCTGCTCCGCGCCGCATTTTCCGGTCAATGACCTGGCGCGCAGCTTCCAGAATGTCGTCGGCCGATGCCGGTAGATAGCGCCCGTGCGCGTCGCGCACCAGCAGACAGGAATCGAACGAGGGAAAGGACAGTTGCGACATGATCGTGCTCCGGTTGCTCGGGCGGAATTGCCCGGAACCGGCGGCAGCACGGCGCAGCGCAAGCAGTCAGGGGTCGCAGACGGCCGCCAGGACGCAAGCGCGCATGGCGCGCGCCGCCCTTGACGGCGAGAACGCCGTGATACGGTGAAGGGAACAGCAAGACCGCCCACACCCGCCCACTGCACAGAGTCGATTTTTGGCAAGCGGAGCGCGCAGGCCCGGATCAACGAGCCGGGACGGAGGCGTCAGTGATGGAAGCCCGACAGGGGCGAGACTCGCGCAGCGAAGCTCGATGCGCAGCACGACAGCGCGACGGCGGCACGCCGGGACGCCCGACTGCTTGGGACAGGACTACTCGTTGTCCGTCTTGCGCTGCTCGATTTGCAACTGCGCCCGTTGCGTTGCCTGTTGCAGCCGCTCCACCAGCACGCCCCTCGGCGGCAAGGCGGTCAGATACTCGGCAACGTGGATGCCGGACTTGTCCAGCTCCAGCAATTCGATCTGCTCGCGCTTCTTGCCGGTGCAAAGGATGATCCCGAGCGGCGAGGCTTCCTCCGGCTCCCGTTCGTGCTTGTCTAGCCACCGAAGGTAAAGCTCCATCTGCCCTTTGTAGGCCGCCTTGAAGTCACCTACCTTCAACTCCACCGCAACCAGCCGCCGCAGCTTGCGGTTGTAGAACAGAAGGTCAAGGTGGAAATCCTCGTCGTCGATCGGAATGCGCTTCTGCCGGGCGACGAATGAGAAGCCCGCGCCCAGCTCCAGCAGGAAGGACTCCATTTCACGGATGATCGCCGCTTCCAAGTCGCCTTCCTGCCAAGTGTCCCGCAGGCCCAGGAAGTCGAGGATGTACGGGTCGCGCATGACCAGGGCCGGCGACATGCGCTGCGCATCGCGCAGGGTCGCCAACTCCTGCGCTATGGTTTCTTCCGGCTTTTGGGAAAGCGCCGTGCGCTCGTACAGCATCGAGTCGATACGCTCGCGCAGCGTCCGCACGCTCCAGCGTTGGGTGCTGGCCATCTGTGCGTAGTAGTCCCGCTGGAGCGGGTCTTTCAGCGGCATCAGGGCGATGAAGTGCGTCCAGCTCAATTCTCGTATCAGTGATACGAGAATTCGCTCGTCGGGGAAGGTGGCGGCGAACTGCACCATGCGGCGCAAGTTCTGCTCTGCAAAGCTGCTGCCGTACTCCTCCACCAACTGCGCAGCCAAGGTGGGCAGAACTTCCTTGCCGTAGGCGCCCCGGCGCCTGTCCAAGACCTGCGTGTGGATGCGTTGGCCGATGCGCCAGTAGAGCATCGTAAGCTCGCTATTCACCGTCGAGGCGGCGCGCAAGCGCGCCGCCTCGATCAGTGCCCGAATGTCGCCCAGCAGCGCCGCGGGCGCTGCGAGCGATGCTGCTGATGGCCGGCGCCCGTTCATGCCACCGCCTCCGCAAGCTGCCGCGCGCCCGTGATGGCTTGGCGGCGGCTGGCCACCAGCTCGGCCGCCTCGCGCACCGGCTTGTCCTCGGTGTGGACGTAGTGCATGAACATCGCCACGGTCTTGTGGCCCGTCAGCTTCATTCCCACTTTGGTCGGCACACCGGAATTGGCAATGTCGGTGGTCGAGCGATGACGGATGCCGTGCGTGCCTACGTGCGGCACGCTGGCGGCCTTGAGCGTCCGGCACCAGCCGCCATAGTGCTCGCCAAAGGTCAGGTGCTTGGCCGGGTCGTTCGGCGACGGCAGGACGTAAGGGCAGCCTTCCAGACGCGGCGCCGTCGAAAGCAGCCGATAGGCTTCCTCGCTCATGGGCTTGGAAATGCCGCCAACCTTGCTGTCGGGCCACACCACGCGCCGGTTCTCGAAGTCCAGCCAGCTCCATTCGAGCGGGCAGATTTCGGAGCGCCGCGCCGCAAACTCGAATTGCAGCCGGATCGCCAACGGGATGACGTAGTTCTCCAGCCCCTCCGCCTCCAGTTTCTCCAACTGGCGGAAGATCCGCACCATTTCCTCGTCCACGATGAGCCGGGTTTCCTTGCCCGGCGGGTACATCGGGACGTGGCGGCACGGATTCGTGCCGTCCGGGCGGAAGCCCCAGACTTCGGCCAAGTTGAACATCTTGCGCAGCACGCCGAAGGTCTTGTTGGCCTCGGTCGGCTTGTAGGCCAGCTTTTCCATGAGCCCCGCAATGTCGGGCCGCTTCACGTCATGCACCTTCTTGCGGCCCAGCAGCGGGATGATGTTGCGGTCGATGACGCCCTGGTAGCCGTCCTGCGTGCTGACCTTGTTGCGCTTCTTGGAGTAGTCCTCCATGAACTTTTTGCACAACTCGGCCATCGTGGGCGCCTTGCGCGCCTCGGCCTTGGCACCGCCGGGATCACCACCCCGGCGAACCTCGGCCAGCCAGTCCTGCGCTTTGACCCGCGCCTGTTCGACGGTTAGCTCCCCGTAGAGTCCCAGCGAGGGCTTGCGGGGCTGGCCAGAGTTCGTGCGGTACTGGAGCATGAACACCCGGCGTCCCGTCGAGGTAATCTTGCAAAGGAAGCCGGGCACGACGGTATCCCGTAGTTCGATGTCCTTCGCCTGGGGTTGCGCCGACTCTACGGCGGTCTTGGTGAGCTTGATCTTTGCCATGATGACTCCTTGGAACGACCCGGATTCCAGGAGCCAGATAGGAGCGGCGCGAGGGAGAACCGGGTCAAGTTTCAGAAAGCACCGGCATATGATGGAAGCGCGTAAGCTATTGATAAACCTGCTGTATCGGGCTACGTCGCAGTCCAGCGAACTACCGGGCTGGAGTCATCGTGAAACAAAAAAAGGGGCCACCCGATGGGTGGCCCTAATTCCAGCTCTGCTCTGTCACTCAACAGTACTACATTACTGCGGTTTGCGCACCAGGCGCGCGCCTGAAAAGACTCAGGCGCTGCGACGGCTGCGGCTGGCAACCTTGGTGGCGGCATCGGCGGCATCCGAGGCAGCCTTGAAGGTCGCGTTGGCGGCGGCATTCAGGTTCGACTCGGCGACTTCGGCGGCCTGCTTGGCGGCCTTGGTCAGCGAATCGTAGGCGCTGGTCGCGGTGGCCAGCGAGGACTTGATCAGGGCGACGGCGCTTTCCGAGCCGGTCGGGGCGTTCTTCGAGAAGTGCTCGACGGCTTCGCTCAGCTGCTGCTGGCCTTCGGCGATCTGCTCTTCGGTCAGCTTGACCAGCTTGCCTTGCACGCCGGCGACGATGTCGTACACGTGCTTGCTGTAGGCCAGGGCCTTTTCGGCGCCCGGTTGCAGCAGGCCGGTGGCGAACGCGGCGGCTTCCTGCGGATCCTTGACTTCAGCGGCTTGCTGCGACTTCTGGGCGACTTCGTCCAGGGTGGCCTTGACGACCTTCAGATTCAGCTCGACCAGCTTTTCGAAGCCGGAGAAAACGACGGCCTGGGCGGCGACGAAAGTATTGACGCTGGCCTTTTGGCGGTCCAGAACTTGTTGCGGAATGGCGCTCATAGAATGCTCCTAGGTGTTCAGCCGGAATACCCGGCAAATCAGGATGGTGTCTGCGACGAGATGGAACGTGCGCGGAAACTGGTACTACAAGCTACCGCCGGCGCGTTTGATGCACTGCACAATTGACATTCTAGAGACCGAAAAAAACTTGTCAAGCAAATTTTGTGCAACGCAACAACCATTTGCACTTTAACAGTGCACGCCTGTGTCCCGGTTTGATCCAGCACAAGCTTTTCCCATGACTCGGGAAATACCGGACATGACGGCGTATCAATTCTTTTCTACACTGTTTGCACGCTGATGACATACAGAACCCTACTAATAGTCAGCGACTTATAAAGAAATACGCAGCAAGAAAAAACCTGCAACGGAGACTCCATGACCCTCATCCCCCGCACGCTTTCGGCCCTGCTCGCGGCCGCTGCCATGGTTACGGCCGGCGCCGCCCAGGCGGAATATCCGGAACGCGCCATCAACATGGTGGTGCCTTTCGCCGCAGGCGGGCCGACGGACAACGTGGCGCGCTCGCTCGCCGAAGCCATGCGTCCGACGCTGGGCCAGACTGTCGTGGTCGAAAACAAGGGCGGGGCCGGTGGCACCATCGGCACCACCCAGGTGGCGCGCGCCCAGCCTGACGGCTACTCGGTGCTGCTGATGCACGCGGGCTTCTCGACCGCCCCCTCGCTGTACAAGAACCCCGGCTACGATCCTTACAAGAGCTTCGAGCCCATCGGCCTGGTGGTCGATGTGCCGATGACCATCATCGCCCGTTCCGACTTCCCGCCCAACAACATCCAGGAGCTGGCCGAGTACGTCAAAAAGAACAAGGACAAGGTCTCGCTGGCCAACGCCGGCATCGGCGCCGCCAGCCACCTGTGCGGCACCATGCTGGTCGAAGCCCTGGGCGTGCAACTGCTGACCATCCCCTATAAGGGCACGGCCCCGGCGATGAACGATCTGCTCGGCAAACAGGTGGATCTGCTCTGCGACCAGACCACCAACACCACCCAGCAGATCAATGCCGGCTCGGTCAAGGCCTACGCCGTCACCAGCCTGCAACGCGTGCCCACGCTGTCCAAGCTGCCCACCATGGACGAATCCGGCTTCAAGGGATTCGAGGTCGGCATCTGGCATGGCATGTGGGTGCCGAAGGGCACGCCCAAGCCCGTGGTCGACAAGCTCATCAAAAGCCTGCAGGCCGGCCTGGCCGACCCCAAGTTCCAGGACCGCATGAAGCAACTGGGCGCCACGGTGCTGACCAGCGACGCCACCCCGCAGGCGCTGGACGCCAAGGTCAAGCAGCAGGTGCCGCAGTGGGCCGAGCTGTTCAAGAAGGCGGGCGTCGAGCAGCAGTAAGCCGCGTCACCCGCGAAAAGAAAGCCCCCTTTCGCAGGAAAGGGGGCTTTTTTGCAGGCCGCTGATTCGCGCCGGGGCAGGCGCTCTTGAAGGCGCGGCAAGCCTGCCGCGCGCAGGCTCAGCCGCGCAATGTCTCGGCCTGCAGGCTCAGTCCATTGGCGCCGCCCGAGACCGGCGGCTCGTAGCCCAGCGCCTCGGAAATGCTGGCGGCGGTATCCACCAGCGACTTGATCCATTCATCCTGCAGGCGCTCGGCCGGCGCCGAGATCGACAGCCCCGCCACCAGCTTGCCGGTATCGTCGAAGATGCCGGCGGCGATGCAGCGCACGCCCAGCTCCAGTTCCTCGTTGTCGCGCGCGTAACCGTGGCGACGCACCAGGGCCAGCTCGCGCTCCAGGCGCTCCAGGTCGGTCAGGCTGTTGCGCGTGTGCCCGGCCAATCCGGTGCGCAGCGCGTAGGCGCGGACCTGGCGGGTGTCGCCGGTGGACAGGAACAGCTTGCCGGTGGACGTCAGGTGCAGCGGCGCGCGGCCGCCGATGGCGCGCACCACCTGCATGCCGGAGCGCTCGCTCCAGGCCCGCTCGATGTAGACGATCTCGTCGCCCTGCTGCACCGACAGGTTGATGGTCTGGCCCGTGAGCTTGTGCAGCGAGCGCATCGCCGACACCGCCGCCTCGCGCACGTTGAGCCGTCCCTTGACCAGCGACCCCAGTTCCAGCAGGCGCATGCCCAGCTGGTACAGGCCGTTGTCCACCCGCTCGACGTAGCGGCCCACCACCAGGTCGTTGAGGATCCGGTGCGCCGTGGACGCGTGCAGCCCGGTCGTGGCCGACAGCTCTTTCAGCGTGACGGGGTCGGGCTGGGCGGCCAGCGCATCGAGCAGCCGCATGGCGCGCTCGATGACTTGTATGGCGATGGGATGGCTAGCGGCGCCGTCACTATCGGCGTCCAGGGCGTTGCGGGGTGTCGGGAGACGGGACATAGGAAGGAGTTGGTGGCTTATGGCCGCGCCGCCGAAAGAGACCGGCCTTGCGGCAACGCAGCAAACAGTTCTTTCCCGTATTGTGAAATTTACCGGGGCATTTGGCAATGGGTTTTTTGAACTGAATAAAAAGGGTCGCCCCCTTTTTATTCAGCCCTTCGTCAAGCTCAGGCCGCGGCCGGCGGCTCCAGCTTGCCGCCCAGCCGCAAGACCTCGGCCCTGAGGAAAGCCAAGGCTTGCGCGGCGGCCTCGGGTTCGCCCTTCACGCCCAAGTCGATATGCGGCGCGCCGCCAGCCTCGCCCACGCTGGGCAGGCTGAACGCCCGTACACCCGGCCAGCGCGATTCGACGGCCTGCATCGCCGGCGTGATGCGAGACTCCGGCATGCGGAAAACCAGGAAGGAATGCTCGACATGGCTGCGCTGATGCTGCATTGCACGATAGCGCGTGTCCAGCGTCCATTCGAGCATGGGCCAGGCCATGACGGGAAAGCCCGGAACGAACGTGTGGTCGCGGATGAAGAAGCCGGGAATGCGGTTGTAGGGATTCGGCACGATCTCGCAGCCTTGCGGGAACACGCCCATCTGCAGGCGCTGCTGGTTCTCGGGCGTGCTCATGTCGGCCGTGCCCTGCCCCTTGGCCGCCATCTCGGCGGTGCGCAGCGCAATGGCTTCCTCCGCTTCGGGATGCAGCGCCAGCGGCAGGTCCAGCGCGGCCGCCGCCGCCTGGCGGGTATGGTCGTCCGGCGTGCCGCCGATGCCGCCGCAGGACAGCACCACATCGCCGGAGGCGAAGCTGCGTCGATAGGCGGCCGTCAGCGCATCGCGATCATCGGGCAGGAACTCCGCCCAGCCCAGCTGCATGCCACGCGCGGACAGCAGTTCGACGACTTTGGAGAAGTGCTTGTCCTGTCGGCGCCCCGACAGGATTTCGTCTCCGACGATGATCAGGCCAATACGGCGGGCGGCGGGTTCTGCGGCCATGTCCAGTTCCAGGTGTGAGGATCGAATGATGTGAAGATCGCGCGCCGCGCTCAGACGTCGATGACGCGCTCTTCGCGCAGGCGTTTGAGCGCCTCGAGCCCGTAGTGCGCATTGACCAGGGCCGAGAACACCGGCAGGATGATCCACGCCGGCGGCAGCAGGTTCAGCAGCGAACAAATCAGGCCGATGACCCAGAAACCGCCGTTGTGGCGCTGGATCAGCAGGCGGCGCTCGGCCGGGCTGGCATGCTCGACGATGGCGTCCACGCGCATCATGCGCGAGAACGCGAAGGCCCACCAGAAAACCGGCAGGATCAAGGCCATGGGCGGCACCAGCCACAGCGGCAGCGTCAGCAACCAGCCGGCGGCGAAGGCAGCCGACACCCACACGGCGTTCCAGACGCTGACCGCCGTGGAATGCCTGCCTTGCAAGGCGAGCCCGGCGTATTCCCGATGCCCCACGTGGCGCAGCACCAGCGGCATCACGAACACGGCGGCGATGGCCAGGCCCAGGATGCCGGAAACGGGCAGCAGGATGGCCGCGGCAACCACCGGAGCCAGGTAGATCTTCAGCGAGAACAGCCCCATCGCCACCAGCCACTCGTCGGTGCGGTTGACGAAGTCCCAGTGCGAGGCCTCCATGCGCAGCCAGTCCGTGAGCGGCGTCCAGAACAGCCAGAGCAGCAACAAGGCGCCGACCAGGGCGATCAGGAATGGCAGCAGCACCGCGAACAGCATGGTCGGATGGCACTGCGACACGAGCGCCCGCTTGAAGGCCAGTCCAACTCCAGCGGCGCTGCGGGAAAAGCGGCCAGGCTGAGGCGTGTCAAAGTCGGTGCGCAAGGCGGTCATGAGGCGGGCAAATGGTGATGAGCATCCCGGGTATGATAGGTCAAACCCGCCTAGCTTCGCTCGTATGCCCCTACTCGTTCCCGGTACCGATCTTGCCGCTCTGCGCACGCGCCTGGGCGCGGCGCCCGACACCTGGCTCATCGCCTGTTTCTGCGCCGCCTGGTGCGACACCTGCGAGCAGTACAAGCCCAAGCTGCTGGCGCTGGCCGAGGCCATGCCCGAGCGCGTGTTCGCCTGGATCGATATCGAGGAGCACGCCGAACTGCTCGGCGACGAGGAAGTCGAGAACTTCCCCACCCTGCTGGTCCAGCTCGGCGACCGCGTGCTGTTCTACGGTCCGATGCTGCCGCACATCGGCCATCTCGAACGCCTGCTTGCCAGCCTGGACGCAGGCAGCGCCGCCATCACGACCGGCCTGCCCGACCTGCCAGCGCTGCTGACGGCCTGAACTGACGGCCTGAGACCGGCCACATGAAAAAGGCGCCCGCGAGGCGCCTTTTCTTGTGGCCAGCCCGATCAACCGCGCGGGTCGCAAGCTGAACCGGCTGACGGACGTCGGAATCCGCCGACGCCCCGCCTCAGGGCTTGCGGCTGCCGCCGAGCAGCACGGCGACCTGGCGCTTGGCGCCGTTCGACTTGACCGGCGCGTCCTTTTCGGGGGCGGGCGCGGCGGCCGACGGCTCGTAGGGCTTGAGGAAGAAATCGTCCACGGGCTGGCGCGGCGCGGAATACGACGAGCGGCGCTCGGATCCACGCTCGGACGAACGGCCGCGATCGCCACGTTCGCCACGATCGCGTCCTTCGCGACCCTCGCGCGGCGAGCCGCGCTCCTCGCCACGGCCATGGCTGCGGGCGATCAGGTCGGCGGGCACGTCCAGCGTGCCGCGCGGCACTTCGCGCTTGATCAGCTTCTCGATGTCGAGCAGGAAGCGCTCTTCTTCCGCCGTGAACAGCGCGATGGCTTCGCCCGACGCGCCCGCGCGGCCGGTACGGCCGATACGGTGCACGTAGTCTTCGGCGTTGTACGGCAGGTCGTAGTTGATGACGCAAGGCACGCCGGCCACGTCCAGGCCGCGCGCGGCCACGTCGGTGGCCACCAGCACTTCCAGATCGCCGGCCTTGAAGGCTTCCAGCGCCTTCATGCGGTCAGCCTGGGTCTTGTCGCCGTGGATGGATTCGGCCTTCACACCATCGCGTTCGAGCTGGCGGGCCAGGCGGGCGGTGCCGATCTTGGTGTTGGAGAACACGATGACCTGCTTCAGGCCGCGCGACTTCACCAGGTGCACCACGGCCGCGCGCTTGTTGTCGCCCGACATCTTGTAGGCGATCTGCGTGATGGTGTTGGCGGTGGCGTTGCGGGCGGCGACCTCGATCTCGACCGGCTGGTTCAGGTACGAGCGGCCCAGCTTGCGGATTTCGTTGCTGAAGGTGGCCGAGAACAGCAGGCCCTGGCGCTGCGCGGGCAGCAGGCGGATGATGCGCTCCAGGTCGGGCAGGAAGCCCATGTCCAGCATGCGATCGGCCTCGTCCAGCACCAGGATGCCGACCTGACCCAGGTTCACGTTCTTCTGTTCCACGTGATCCAGCAGGCGGCCCGGCGTGGCGACCAGGATTTCGCAGCCACGGCGCAGCGCTTCGCGCTGCGGACCGATGTCCACGCCGCCGAACACCACGGCCGAACGCAGCGGCGTCTGCTTGCTGTAGCGCTTGACGCTTTCGTACACCTGGTCCGCCAGTTCGCGCGTGGGCGTGAGGATCAGCGCGCGCACCGGGTGCCGCGCGGGCGAAGCGCTGGCGTTGGCCAGCGGCATCAGGCGGTGCAGGATGGGCACGGTGAACGCGGCGGTCTTGCCGGTGCCGGTTTGAGCGGCGCCCATGACGTCGCGCCCCTCGACCACGACCGGAATCGCTTGCGCCTGGATCGGCGTGGGCTTGGTGTAGCCGGTTTCGGCGATGGACTGCAGCAGCAGGGGATGCAGGCCGAAATCGGCAAACGAAGGCGCGGGGGCCTCGGCGGCGGGTGCTACGGATTGAGTGGAGTCAGTCATCAGGGTTAGGCAGATACCGGGACCAGTGAAAAAGAACAAAACGAGAGTGCATGGGCACTGCCGTGCATACGCATCGGGACAACCGGAACACGCGCCACGCTCGCGCGGCCACGCGCGAATTGCCGCGGCGCGCAAGGCGCCGCGAGCGATCCGCATCCTGCCTTGCAGGCCAGGCGGCGCATTCTGGTTTCGATACTTATGAGGGCAGTACCAGGCCCGGATTGCTGTGGATAACTCGAATTTTAGCGCAGCCGGCCCGGCGCACGCGCAAAGCAGGTCGCCGAATGCCCGGAGCGACTGGAAAACCGGCGCGGCGGGTAGCTCCGATCAGGCAAAATCGTCCACCTGATGGACAGTAAGCGACCAATCGGACGAATTCCGCTTCGGAGGACTCAGCCCGCCAGCCAGCGCAGCCCCCAAAGGACCAGCATGCCGACGATGATGACCAGCACCGCGCTGCGCGTGCGCAGGAACACCAGCACCGCCAGCACGCCCGCCACCAGCTTGTAATCGAACACCGGCCCCAGCCCTGCTTTCCAGGGCAGCAGGTCGGGCACCACGATGGCCGTCAAGGCGGCCGCCGGCGCATAGCGCAGGGCCCGCCGCACGTTGTCGGACAGCGGAACATAATCGCCGAACAGCATGAAGCCGGCGCGCGTGATCACGCTGCACACGGTCAGCAGCAGGATCGCGCAATAGACATAGATCTCGGAGGGCCAGAGCGTCATGTGCGCGCCTTGAAGAAACGTTCGGCCCACATGCCGGCGACCACGCCGGTGATCACGGCCGCTGCCAGGCCCAGCCGCAGCGGCAGGGTCTGCCCGACCCAGGCGACCAGTCCAGCCGCCAGCATCGACACCAGCATGGGCTTGGAATTGGCCAACGGCACGGTGATGGCCAGCAGCGCCAGCACGGCGGCGAAATCCAGCGACCAAGTCGCGGGCACCATGGTGCCCAGGTAAATGCCCACGATGGACGAGGTCTGCCACACCAGCCAGCCCGGCGCCACGGTGCCGATGAAGTACCAGAGCTGCTCGCGGGTGCCGCGCTCGGCCGCGTCGCCGAAACGCGGCATGAACAGCACGAAGCCCATGTCGGTGGTGAAGTAACCCAGCCCCAGGCGCTTGGGCCAGGACAGGTGGCGGAAATAGGGCTGCAGCGCGGCGCCAAAAATGAGGAAGCGCAGGTTGACCACGCAGCCGGCGGCGAAGATCAGCCACAACGGCGCGCCGGTGGCGATAAGCGGCAGCGAGGTCAGCTGCGCCGAACCGGCGTACAGCAGCAGCGTCATGGCCAGGGCCATGGATTCGGTGAGGCCGGACTTGACCATGGCCACCCCGGTGACCAGGCCCCAGGTCGCGGTGGCGATCAGGGCCGGCACGATGGCCTGGACGCCGGCGCGGAAGGCGGCGACGCGTTCTTGCCGCACGAGGCGGGGATCTTCAGTTTGCGCTGAAGGAAGCGCTGGTTCAGAGGACAATGGCTGGCCCCTGGCGATTCGGACAGGACGACATGACTGCTCTAAGGGATGGAAAGCGGCGGCGGCCCGCCTGAAGTCGCGTCCGCGCGGCGGCGGATCCAGGCGCGAACGAGGCGTATTGTAACCTCGCTGCTTGATACAATGACGCACTTCCGCGAGCGCCGCTTGCGGCCTCCCGTCATCGCGCGGGACGCCCGCCGGCCCAAGTCGGAGCTATCGTGCGGCGCCGACCGCCGCGCGGCGTCAAAAGCGCTTCCGGGCGAAAACGGCGCGCACTAAGATGGGAGCAGACCATGTCGATGGCGGATCGTGACGGTTTCATCTGGTACGACGGCAAGCTGGTGCCGTGGCGTGACGCGACGACGCACGTCCTGACGCACTCCCTGCACTACGGCCTGTCGGTATTCGAGGGCGTGCGCGCCTACGACGGCGAGCTCGGCACGGCCATCTTCCGCCTGCAGGACCACACCCGGCGCCTGTTCAACTCGGCGCACATCTACCAGATCCCCATGCCCTTCGACCCGGACACGGTCAACGAGGCGCAGCGCCAGGTCGTGCGCGAGAACCAGCTCAAGTCCTGCTACCTGCGCCCCCTGATCTTCTACGGCCCCGAGAAGATGGGCGTGTCGCCCAAGGGCGCCCGCGTGCACGTGGCCATCGCCGCCTGGCCCTGGGGCGCCTACCTGGGCGAGGAAGCGCTGTCCCAGGGCATCCGCGTCAAGGTTTCCTCCTTTGCCCGCCAGCACGTCAACGTGACAATGCCGCGCGCCAAGGTCGCGACCACCTACGCCAACTCGATCCTGGCCAATACCGAGGCCCTGCAGGACGGCTACGACGAAGCCCTGCTGCTGGACACCGACGGCTTCGTGGCCGAGGGCTCGGGCGAAAACCTGTTCCTGGTCAAGGACGGCGTGCTCTGCGAGCCGGAAATCGCCTCGGCCCTGACCGGCATCACCCGCTCCACCATCCATGCGCTGGCCGCCGACCTGGGCCTGCGCGTCGTGACCAAGCGGCTGACCCGGGACGATGTCTATATCGCCGACGAGGCCTTCTTCACCGGCACCGCCGCCGAAGTCACCCCGATCCGCGAGGTCGACAACCGCAAGATCGGCGCAGGCAGCCGGGGGCCCGTCACCGAAGCCCTGCAGAAGGCCTACTTCGACGTGGTGCATGGCCGCAACCCGAAGTACCATCACTGGCTAAGCAAAATCTGATTCGCGCGGCCTTGTTAATTTCCCGCAAGGCCGCATCATTACCACCCACCCAGCCGTCCCACGGTTCTTTTATTTCAGGAATACCCATGACCGCCGCTTCCCCGGCCGCCGTCTCCAGCGCACAACACGAAGTGATCGAAGTCGGCGCCGAAGACCTGCCCGTCTTCTGTCCCGGCCCCAAGGCTCCGCTGTGGAGCATGCACCCCCGCGTCTTCCTCGACGTGGCCCGCACCGGTTCGGCCCGCTGCGCCTACTGTGGCGCCGAATACCGTCTGAAGCCGGGCACGGTGCTGCACGGCCACCACTGAGCGCCGGCCGCGCCCTTCTTCCTCACGCCAACCGCCACGACCTATGTTCGCCACGCCAGACGAAGCCGAGCACGCGTTCTACGAAGCCCTGGAACAGGCGGACTGCGTCCGCTTGATGCAAGTCTGGGCGGACGACGAGGAAATCGTCTGCATCCATCCGGGCGGCCTGCGCATCGTGGGCCACTCGGCGGTGCACGAATCCTGGCAGCAGGTGCTGGCCAACGGCCCGCTGCACATCCGCCCGCTGCGCCCGCTGGTCATGCAGAGCATGATGTGCGCGGTGCACGTGCTGGTGGAACAGGTGGCGGTGCGCACGCGCGAAGGCACGCAGTTCGCCAACTGCTACGCGACGAACATCTATCACAAGGGGCCCACCGGCTGGCGCATGGTCATGCACCATGCCTCGCCCGCCCCCACCGAAGCGGGTGTGCTCGACTTGCACGACGTACCCGACATGCTGCACTAGAGACCGGGTGGATTTTTGTTGGCCGCTGCTCGTTTTGACACAACGCCCTGCCCTGTTCCCTCGTGGCTGCCCGGAGGCGACAGCCAAACCGTCTACGCCGCCCTGTTCGCGCAATACCATCGCATCGCCTTCGTGCGCGACCGCGTGGAAACGCCGGACACGGACTTCGTGGACTTCGACTGGACCGGGCCGGGCCTCTTTCCGCACAAGGCCGCCGACGGCGCGCCCGTGAGCGGCCAGCGTCCGGTCGCCAACGGCAGGACCGCCGCCGCGCGCTGGATGACCGACGCGGACTGGAAATCCCTGCCGCACACACCTGACACGCCGGCGCTAGTGCTGTTCCACGGACTGGAAGGCGGCAGCAACAGCCGCTACGCGCAGTCGATCGCGCATCATTTCCGGGCGCGCGGCTGGATCGTGGCCATCGCCCATTTTCGCGGCTGCTCCGGCACGCCCAACCGCCTGGCGCGCGCCTACTATTCCGGCGACTCGGCCGAGGTCGGTTTCCTGCTGGAGACCGTGCGCAGCCGCATCCCGCACGCCCGCTGGCATGCCGTGGGCGTGTCGCTGGGCGGCAACGCGCTGCTCAAGTACCTGGGCGAGCACCATGAGGACACGTCCTGGCTGACGGCCTGCGCCGGCGTCTCGGTGCCGCTGGACCTGGTGGCCTGCGGCAAGACCCTGTCCACCGGCCTCTTCAACCGGAAGATCTACACCGGGCATTTCCTCAAGACGCTCAAGAACAAGGTGCTTGAAAAGGCGCATCGCTACCCGGGCGCCATCGACGTGATGCGCATCGCGCACGCGCGCGACCTGCGCGACTTCGACGACGCCTATACCGCGCCCATGCATGGGTTCCGCAACGCGCTGGACTACTGGACGCGCGCCTCCAGCAAGCCCTGGCTGCCGCGGATCACCGCGCCCACGCTGGTGCTGAACGCGCTGAACGATCCGTTCATCCCGGCCAGCGCCCTGCCCAAGCCCGAGGAATGCTCGGCCAGCGTGCTGCTGCACCAGCCCGCCGACGGCGGCCACGCCGGTTTCCCGACCGGCGCCTTTCCGGCGCACCTGAACTGGCTGCCCCAGCGCCTGGGCCGCTTCTTCGAAACCGGCCTCTAGCCGGATTTGAATCGCTCCAGCAGCTGCCGTTCTTCGGCGAGCTTGTCCCTGACTTCCTTGATCTGCACGTCGATCTGCGACTGCTCGTAGAAGTCGGAAGACATCCCCCGCGCCTGTTGCAGCTGCGACTCCGCCGCGGCGAAAGCGCCGATCTGCGTGTAGTAGCGGGCCATGTCGCGGCGCGCCTGCACCGGCTTGCCGGTGCGTTCCTGGCTCTGCGCCAGCATCTGATAGAGGCTGGGTTCGTCCGCGCCCCATTGCCGGATCTTGCCGCGCAGGTAGTCCTGGGCCTCGGCGTGGCGGCCACTATTCTGCAGCGCCTGGGCATAGGCGATGCCCAGCGCGCGCCGGTCCGGCCAGCGCTTGGACGCGGCCTGCGCCAGCTCCAGCGCGCGGGCATTGTCCTTGCGGGCCAGCGCGATATCCACGCTCAGCTTGGCCAGCTGCGGCGACGACCGTCCGTCTTCCGAGGCCAGGGTCCAGTTGCGCTCCGCCTCGGCCAGGCTGTTGCGCTGCAGGGCCTGCAAGGCCAGGCCATAGTAGGCCGCCGACTTGCGCACGCCGGACAGCGCCCGGGCCTCGTCCTGCAGCTGCTGCGCGGCCGAGCGCAGGCTGACCGCGTCGCGCCCCTGCACCACGCGCATCTTGGCGCGGATGTACCAGAAATCATCGCTGTCCACGTGCCGCGTCGGCGGCTGCGAGCGCGCCCGATTTTGCACGTCGGACATGCGCTCGATGGACAGCGGGTGCGTGCTGGCCCAGGAACCGCCGCCCATGCCCTCGTTCAGGCGCGAGGCGTTCATCAGCCGTCCGAACATGTCGGACATGCCCTGCGGGTCGTAGCCCGCCTTGGTCAGCATCTGGAAACCGGCGCGGTCGGCCTCGCGCTCGGCGTCGCGCGAAAAACCCAGCTGGCGGTTGATGGCGGCGGCCTGGCCGAACGCGGCCACGCCCATCGCCAGATTGCCGCCACCGCCAGCCAGCGCCGCCAGCAGCGCGCCGGCCAGGCTGGCCAGCATCACCATGCTGTTCTGGTTCTGCTGGGTCATGCCACGGGCGATATGGCGCTGCACCACGTGGCCGATTTCGTGCGCCAGCACGGCGGCCAGCTCGGACTCGCTGGCCGAGGCGACGATCAGTCCGGTATTCACGCCGATGAAGCCGCCAGGCATGGCGAACGCATTGATCTCGGGATCCCGCACGCCGAACATTTCCACTTCGGGCACGGCGCCCGGCGAATACGCGGCCAGCTTGCGTCCCATGGTGGTCAGGTACTGGCTCAGCTCGGTGTCGTCCACATAGGTGGGGTCGCGCCGCCCTTGCGACATGATGGCCTCGCCCAGGCTGCGTTCCAGCATCGGGGAAAGCTCGGCCGACGACGCCGCGCCCATGGAAGGCAGCCCGACGGGCTGGGCATGGGCCGCCAGCGGCAGGGCCTGTAAGACCAGCGCAGCGCTGAGCGCCGCGCTGACGCCTTGTTTCGCAATCGAGCAAATGGAGGACATGTTCCTGCGTTTCATAAGCCTATGATAGCGATCAGCTTAAAATGTTTCACCGTTTCCCCATGCGAGGTTTCAATGCGTCCCGTCCGTAAAGCCGTTTTTCCCGTTGCCGGCATGGGCACCCGTTTTCTGCCCGCGACCAAGGCGATGCCCAAGGAAATGCTGCCCGTCGTCGACAAGCCCCTGATCCAGTACGCGGTGGAAGAAGCCGTGGCCGCCGGCATCACGGACCTGATTTTCGTCACCGGGCGCAACAAGCGGGCCATCGAGGATCATTTCGATTCCGCCCCTGAACTCGAATCCGACCTGGAAAGCAAGGGCAAGCACGAGCTGCTGGCCATGGTGCGTGGCATTCTACCCGCCCATGTGAACTGCCTTTACATTCGCCAATCGGCCCCGCTGGGCCTGGGACACGCCGTGCTGTCGGCGGCGCCGGCCGTGGGCGACGAGCCCTTCGCCGTGCTGCTGGCCGACGACCTGATCGACGCCGACACGCCCGCCATGAAGCAGCTGGTCGACATCGCAGTCGCGCAGAACGCCAGCGTGCTGGGGGTGCAGGACGTGCCGCGCGAAGACACCCGCAAGTACGGCATCGTCGCGACCCAGGACGGCGACGCCCGCGCCAACGGCCGCACCGAGCGCGTCACGCATATCGTTGAAAAACCCGATCCGGCGGCCGCCCCGTCCACGCTGGCGGTGGTGGGCCGCTATGTGCTGGAAGCGGCCATTTTCGATCACCTGCGCTCGACCAAGATGGGCGCCGGCAACGAAATCCAGCTGACCGACGGCATCGCGTCGCTGATGCGCGAGCGCGCGGTCTATGCGCACCGCTACGACGGCACGCGCTACGACTGCGGCAGCAAGGCCGGCATGTTCCAGGCCACCGTGGCGCTGGGACGCAAGTACCACGGGCTGATTCCGGAGTAGGCCACCGCCGGTTCGGGACGAAACGGACTGATTCCGCTGAATGGCCGGATCAGGCCGAGACGGCGCGGGCCTTGGCCCGCGCCCGCGCATCGCGATCGGCCTTGCGCAGCCGACCCTTGGCGGACAGGCGCATCAGGGTGCCCAGCGCCACCATCAAGCCCACCACCTCCACCAGCGCGGCCGGAATCCACATGGTCAGGCCGCCGATGGTCTGGTCGGTCTGCGCCGACATGGCGACGGCGCGGCCGCACAGTTCGAACAAGGGATAGAGGTCGCTTTCGGAGAAGGCGATGACGGCCCCCGCCACCATCTGCGGCGCCATGGTGATGATGGGCGAAATCACGCGGCCGCCTGGCGACATGGCCGCCGGCGGGCTGGGACGCCGGTCCAGGATCAGGTTCCAGTACATGAAACCGCTGATCACCACCGACCAGTTCATCAGCCGGTACAGGCGCCAGTCCAGCATGGAATAGAACTGCACCGACGGCAGCAGCCAGACCAGCACCAGGAACACGAACAGCGCGGGCACGAAGATCTTGTTGGTCAGCACCGCCACCGTGGCGCGGCCCGGGCCGGTGCGCAGGAAGTCGCGCAGCCGCAGGCGCCAGGCCAGCGGCAGCCCGGCGCGCATGACCTGTCCGGGAAAGGCCGCCATCACCAGCAGCGGCCCCAGGTGATGCAGCACCAGATGCTGGGCGCGATGGATGAAGAACATGCGCTCGGCGTAGTAGTCGAGCCGGGTATGCATGGACAGGTACAGCAGCACCATCCCCGACCAGAAGTACACCTGGCGCGCCAGCGTCACGTGATGCACCCGTTGGCCGCGCACGAACAGCACGATGGCCACGATGAACGAAGCCACCAGCGTGGGAGAGAACTCCCAGGGTACGAGCCACTCAAGACTGTCCATGCATGCCATCCGGAAGACCGCGGGGAAAGGCCGGCCCGGCGCCAGGCGCCGGGCCGCTGCTCACCGCCGATTGTAGTGGACGCCCGAAGGAGCGTCCCTCCCGGCATCAGAAACGGTGCGTCACGCCCATGGCGTAGCGGGTGGTATGGGAATTGCCGGGGTCGAACTGGTTGTCCAGCGTGTAGTTCGACGCATAGCCGGCGAATGCATAGACCGTGGTGCGCTTCGACAACTCGTAGGTATACCCCAGCGTCATCAGCTGCGCCTTGCGCGCGGTCATGCCATCGGCCCATTGCCAGTCCGGCTTGGCCAGCGACCATTGGGCCAGCACGGTGCCTCGCCCAAGCGGCACGCTCACGCCAAGCAGCCAGGCGTTGACCGTGCCGCCGGCCGCGAAGGCGGCGGGCCCGAGGTTCTGTCCCAGGTTGTCCGGATCGCCGCCGTCCAGGCCGACATAGCCGTTGCGCTGGCGCGACCAGGCCGCCGACACCTTCAGCACCTCGAAGTCATAGGAGGCGCCCAGCTGCAGCGCCTGCGGCCGGCCCTGAACGCCCTGGGGCGGCTGGGCCAGTCTCATCTGGTCCCAGGTCGCCACGGCCAGCAGCGGGCCATCCTCGTACTTCAGGCCCAGGCTCAGCGCGCGGTTGTTGGCGTTGGTGCGGAATTTCCCCTGCGCGTCGGCATCGAAGGAATAGCCGATCCCGGCCTGCCAGCCCTGCCACTCCGGCGTGTAGTAGTTCACCAGGTTGCTGAACTGGTAGTTGTCCGAGGCCTTGAAGGTGGCGCCCATGCCCATTTCCTTCCAGGACGCGATCTCCAGCGCGTTGCCATAGGTCTTGCCCACGGTGTACTGGCGGCCCAGGCGCAGCTCGCCCAGATCGTCATGCCCCAGCCCGACCCAGGCGCCATAGTTGAACAGGCTGCGGTCATCGGCCTGCCGTCCCGTGGATGGATCGAAGCCGTTTTCCAGCTGGAAGCGCGCGCTCCAGCCGTCTCCCAGGTCTTCCCTGCCCCGCAGGCCCCACAGCGAATCCGTCAGGCCGCCATTGAGCATGCCGCTGCGGCTGCCCACGCCGGACACGTTCGTGACGGCCACGCCGGCGTCGACCACGCCGTAGATCTGGACCTCGGTGCCGGACAAGGCGGCTACGTCGGCCCGGGCGGCCAGGGGGCTGGCCAGGCCGGCCGCCGTCAACGCCGCGCAAATGTAGTACTTCTTCATGCATTTCTCCCGACTGCGCCGCGGGCCTTGCCCGCGGCATCGAACCGACTCATTGCCACCCGTACTTGCGGACCCAGATACCCTTGAGCAGCTGCGTCAGCACGCAGTAGCTCAGCAGGATCCCGGCCAGCCAGGGGAAATAGCTCCACGGCAGCGCCTGCAGCTGGAAGTATCCGGCCAGCGGCGAGAACGGCAGGAACAGGCCCAGGCAAACCACCGCCAGCGTCATGACCATCAAGGGCCAGGCGGCGCGGCTCTGCAGGAACGGAATCCGGCGCGTGCGGATCATATGCACGATCAGCGTCTGCGACAACAGGCCCTCCACGAACCAGCCCGACTGGAACAGCGTTTGATGCTCGGGCGCATTGGCCTGGAATACATACCACATCAAGGCATACGTGGCGATGTCGAAGACCGAGCTGATCGGGCCGAAAAACACCATGAAGCGGCCCAGGCCGTCCGGATCCCATTGCTGGGGCTTCTTCAGCAATTCCTCGTCGACATTGTCGAACGGGATAGCGGTCTGCGAGATGTCGTACATCAAGTTCTGCAGCAGCAGATGGATCGGCAGCATGGGCAGGAACGGCAGGAAGGCGCTCGCCACCAGCACCGAGAAGACGTTGCCGAAGTTCGAGCTGGCCGTCATTTTCAGGTACTTGAGCATGTTGCAGAAGGTCTTGCGGCCTTCGATGACCCCATCTTCCAGCACCATCAGGCTCTTTTCGAGCAGGATGATGTCGGCGGCCTCCTTCGAGATATCCACGGCCGAATCGACCGAAATGCCCACGTCGGCCGCGCGCAGGGCGGGCGCATCGTTGATGCCGTCGCCCATGAAGCCCACGGTATTGCCCTGCGCCCGCAGGCTGCGCACGATGCGTTCCTTGTGCGCCGGCGTCAGGCGGGCAAAGACGTTGGCCTCGCGCACCGCCACGGCCAGCTGCGCATCGGACATGGCCTCGACCTCCGCGCCCAGCACCACCTTGCGGACCTCGAAACCGACTTCGCGGCAGACTTTCTGCGTCACCAGCTCCACGTCGCCGGTCAGCACCTTGACCTCGATGCCCGATTCCTTCAGCGCAGCCAGGGCGGGCGCGGTGGATTCCTTGGGGGGATCCAGGAAGGCGATGTAGCCGACCAGGATCAGGTCGGACTCATCGGCCACCCCGTAGGCCTGCTGAGTGGGCGGCAGCTCTTTCACGCCGACGGCGATCACGCGCAGGCCGTCGCGGTTCAGGTCGGCCGTGACCTTGCGGATGTCGGCGCGGCGCGCATCGGTCAACAGCTGCACCTCTTCGCCCACGCGCAGGCGGGTGCAGGCCGACAACACCTCCTCCAGCGCGCCCTTGCAGATCAGCTCATGGTGTTCGCGGCCGTTCTCGACCTCGTTCACCACCACCGACATGCGGCGACGCGCGAAGTCGAAGGGAATCTCGTCGACCTTGCGGTAGCTCGCCGCCAGATTCAGCTTGCGCTCCACCTCGGCGTGCCGCAGCACCGCCACGTCCAGCAGGTTCTTCAATCCGGTCTGGTAGTAGCTGTTCAGGTAGGCGTAGGCCAGCACGTCGTCGCTGACGGCGCCGTACACATCGGTATGGCGTTCCAGCACGATGCGGTCCTGCGTCAGCGTGCCGGTCTTGTCGGTGCACAGCACGTTCATGGCGCCCAGGTTCTGGATGGCGTCCAGGCGCTTGACCACGACCTTGCGCCGCGACATCCGCACCGCCCCCTTGGCCAGGGTGGCGGTGACGATCATGGGCAACATCTCGGGCGTCAGACCCACGGCGATCGCCAGCGCGAACAGCAGCGCCTCGAGCCAGTCACCCTTGGTGAAGCCGTTGATCAGCATGACGATGGGCGCCATCACCAGCATGAAGCGGATCAGCACCCAGCTGACGCGGTTGATGCCCTGCTGGAACTGGGTTGGCACGCGCGCGGTCTGCGTGACGCGTCCGGCGAGCTGGCCGAAGTAGGTGTCGGCGCCGGTGGCCACGATCAGGGCGGTGCCCGAGCCGCTGACCACGTTGGTGCCCATGTAGGCCATGTTCTCCAGTTCCAGCGAATTGGCCGTCTCTACGCGCTGCGTGGCGCTCTTCTCGACCGGCAGCGATTCGCCCGTCAAGGCCGCCTGCGCCACGAACAGGTCCTTGGCGGTCAGGATGCGGCAATCGGCCGGGATCATGTCGCCCGCGGACAGCAGCACCACGTCGCCGGGCACCAGGTCGGCCAGCGGCAGCTCCATGCGGCGCGAGCCGCTGGCGTGCGGCGCCACGCCCAGCGCGCGCCGGACCTCGCTCTCGGAGGGATCGCCGGCGTCGCTGCGCAGCACGGTCGCCGTGTTCTGCACCATCGCCTTGAGCGCCTCGGCGGCGCGGTTGGAGCGACGCTCCTGCGCGAAGCGCAGCAGCGTGGAAATGACCACCATCGAACCGATGATGATGACGCCGCGCCAGGACTGGTCGTCAGGCTCGGCCATCCAGACATCGGTGACCCACGACAGCGAGGCCAGCGCGGTCAGCAGCAGGTTGAAGGGGTTGCGGTACGAGTACCACAGGTGGACATACCAGCGCAGCGGCGCTTCGTGGTCGACCTCGTTGCGGCCATGCCGTTCACGCGCGGCGCTGGCCTGGGCTTCGCTCAGGCCGCCGGCGCGGCTGCCGAAACGCTGGAACAGCGTCTCCGTATCCTGACCGGAAAGTTCCAGCATGCGGCGGTTGGCGTGGCGGGCCGCGTCGGGCGGCACGGCGGCCACATCGCCGCCGCGCTCAAGCATGGGCGAGCGGCGGAAATGGCGCCCGGTACGTCGCGCTCGGGCGGCGGATGAGAAGAATGACTTCAGGAACGTCAACATCGGAGTGCTCCGGTTGTTTGTTTTCTTGTCCCGCGCAGCGTCCGGGGAAGAATCCCCGGGGAACGGCGCAACCGCGAAGAAGGACGCGGCGCGGGAGCTTTTTCTGGGAGACACGGACGACAGGCTGCGTGCCTGGCACGGGCGTGCGCGGCCGCGGCCAGCGGGCGCAGGCCGTCGATCCGCCGCGTACGGGCGTGTTCAAGCACCGGAGCAATGTGGCCGGTGTCCGGATCGCGTCAAGAAGCGCGCCGGGTGCGGAAAACGGAAAGGGAAGCGAGCGGAAGAATCGGTGCCGGCGGATCGGGCGGACGCTGGGTCAGCCAGGCCGGGGATTCAGTGCTGCGGGTTCCGTACGGACCAGGATGCGTCTGGCCGGTCGGCTCGCAGGGAGTGGACGGGTCAGACAGGCATGCCGGCGCCGCGCGCGGGGCGCAATCGAGGCTCGGGGTCTAAGGCACTAGGCATGATTTCTCCTGTGGGTTGACGGGCAGCCGCGGGCGTTCAGGCCGCCAGCGGCTGGACGCCGAAATGCACGTGGCGCACGGCGGGGTTGGCGCTCAGGCGACGGGCCTGGGACATCAGTTCGCCGCGCAATTCGGGGGGGCAGTTGACGGTGATGCAGGCCGACGCCATGCCGGGATCCGAGCCCTGGTCGATCTGCACTTGCGAAACATCCAGGCCGGCGGCGCTGAAGTCCAGGCAGATCTGCTTGCGCAGGGAACCCAGTTCATCGCGCGGACAAATGACCGTCAGCCGCGACGTGCCGCGGCGGCGGCCCTGGGCGGTGGCGCGGTCCACGCCGGCGCGGCGCAGGAACAAGTCGAAGAAACGCATGGCGACCTCCATTGCAAGAACGGCGGAGCGGCTTCGCGAACATGCGCGCACGCGCCGCGCTCGGCGGCCGGGCACGATGGACGTGCGCGAACGCGGGCGCTGCGGACGAGCGACGGTTCTGGCGGTTTACGTTGGGGAGATGCCCGGCAAGCCGTGGGCTTGCGCGTTGGTCCGGGCGGACGCCTGGACCTTGGGATACGCCGCAACCTGTTCAACAGGCGCGGCAGACGGAGTGCTGCGTGATCCTGTTAAACAGCGGTGTCGATGCAAGATCGACTTTCGCCGGAATCGGTATTCACGAAGACTGCTCCTGGGATGGATAACGGGCGCAATTTTACGCGGGTTTCCACTGATGGACAACACTTTGGTCGCGTAAAGGGCACAAAAAAGTGGAATCCGCGCGCATTCCACCGCAGCGCGCCCCGGCCTCGATCACGGGCATGGCTGCCGCGCCATGATGGCGCGGCAGCCACCGTCCTCCGACAGAAGCGCGCTGCGCCGTCCTCACGCGTAGAAGTGCCAGCCCAGGTAGATGGCGAACAAGGCGTAGAACCCACCCGCCGCCGACAGCACCGGCACGGTGATGCCGGAAGAGCGGAAGCGCAGCCACAGCAGGCCGATGGACAGCATGGTGAACAGGCCGGCCGCGAGCAAGGGGGCGTCCAGCAGCCAAGGCGTCATGAAGATGCCCAGCGCGCTGGGAATGGTGGCCTGGATCATCATGGCGCCCGAGATGTTGGCCAAGGCCAGCCGCTCTTTACCCTGGCGCACCCAGATCAGCGCGTTCATGATTTCCGGCAGCTCGGTGGCGACCGGCGCCAGCAGCAGCGCCGCCAGGTGCGGCGAAGCGCCCATGGCCACGCCCAGCGTCTCGATCTGGTTGACGAACACATGCGACGCGCCGGCGATCACCACCAGCGCCAGCACCGTCTGCGTGATGGCCCAGGACAGCGCGGGATCCGTGTCGCGGGGGCGCAGCTTGAGCGGCTCCAGGTCTTCGCTGGCCAGGCTTTCCTCGTCATTGCTCAGCTCGCGCTTCACATAGAGGCCGTAGGTGACCAGGAACAGGATGCCCAGCCAGGGCTTCCAGGCGAAGGCCAGCAGCCCCAGCCCGACCTTGAAGACGAAGATGCCCATGAACCAGGCCTGGTCGCGGGCCAGTCTGCGCTGGTCCGCGTTGATACAGTCCAATTGCGTCGCGCGGCCACGGTGGGCGCGCCACAGGGCCAGGCCGACGACCGCGTAGGCCAGCGTCGCCAGTACCAGCGGACCGCCCATCGCGGCGCCCACGCCGATGTCCTTCTGCTCTGGGGTATCGCCGAACACGACGGCCATGAAGGTCACGGCGCTTTCCGGCAGCGCGGTGCCGAAGGCGGCGAGCACGGTGCCCGTCGCGGTGGCGCCCAGCTCGAACCGGTGGCCGACCCACTCGACGCCATTGACGAAGTACTCGCAGGCGAAATAGATGACCGCCGCGGACAGGAAAAACAGGAACAGGGTGAGCAACATGGGAGCGAATGCGGCCGGACGAGCGGATACCGATGGCACGACGCTGCCGCTCGCCCGGCCAGGGGTGAACGCAACGCGGCCAAAGGTCTCGCCTGGCAGTTCCATGTGGCGGGCGCGCCGCGAGCATGGAAACCGTCAGCGCCATGGGGTTCCAGCGGTTGCTCCGCAACCTGAACCACCAAGTTTGTTGACGCTGACTCCTTTGGGGAACAAAGGATGGCTACTCCCCAATGACTGAGCCGCGATTGTAGCAGCCCGCCGGCCGCGCGGGCGGGAATTTCCGCACAGGCGGCGCGGACGCTCCGCGCGACCGCGCGAGCGCCGCCCAGCCGCGTTAAAGTGGAAGTCAACGCAGCCTGCGTCCAGGCATTCGAGCCGCCCGCCGCCGCATGCCGCTTCCCGACAAACGCCACCCGCGGGGCAGTGCGCCCCGGCCGCCCATGAGCCTGCCGCCCGACGATATCGCCCCCTATGCCGCCCGCCGCCACCGCCTGATGGAACGCATGCGCGCGGCCGGCGGCGGCATCGCCGTGCTCGCCACCGCGCCCGAGGCCATCCGCAACCGCGACGCCGAATATCCCTACCGGCACGACAGCGACTTCTTCTACCTCACCGGCTTCACCGAGCCGGAGGCCTGGCTGGTGCTGATCGCCGGCGCCACCGACCGCGCGCTGCTGTTCTGCCGTCCGCGACATGTCGAGCATGAGATCTGGGAAGGCAAGCGCTTCGGCCCGGAAGCCGCCGCCGAACGCTTCGGCTTTGACGACGCCCATCCGATCGACGCGCTCGACGAACTGATGCCCACGCTGCTGATGGACCAGCCCACGCTGTACGCGCCGCTGGCGGGCAACCGGCGCGCCGACGGCCGGCTGCGGCGCTGGCTGGCCGCCGCCCGCGAATCCGGACGCGGCGGCCGCCTGCCGCCCGAACGGCAGCAGGACGTGGCCCCCATTCTGGCGGAGATGCGGCTGATCAAGGACGCCACGGAGATCGCCGCCATGCGCCGCGCCGCCAAGATCTCCGCCGGCGCTCACGCCCGCGCCATGCGGGCCGCCCGCGCCGGCATGCGCGAGTACGAGCTGGAAGCCGAGCTGTTGTATGAATTCCGGCGCCAGGGCGCGCAGTCGGTGGCCTACAACAGCATCGTGGCGGCCGGCGCCAACGCCTGCGTGCTGCACTACCCGGCGGGCGACGCCGTGCTGCGCGACGGCGACCTGGTGCTGATCGACGCCGGCTGCGAGGTCGACAGCTATGCCAGCGACATCACGCGCACCTTTCCCGTGAACGGACGCTACAGCGGTCCGCAGCGGGCGCTGTACGACCTGACGGCCGCCGCGCAGGACGCCGCCGTGCAGGCCACGGCGCCGGGCCGATCCTGCAACGATTCGCACGACGCCGCCGTCCGGGTATTGGCCCAGGGCATGCTGGACCTGAAGCTGCTGAAGGGATCGCTGGACAGCGTGATCGAATCCGGCGCCTACAGCCGCTACTACATGCACCGCACCGGCCATTGGCTGGGCCTGGACGTCCATGACGTGGGCGACTACCGCCAGCCCGGCCCCGCGCAGGGCGGCGAGCGTCCCTGGCGCGCGCTGCAGGCCGGCATGATGCTGACCATCGAGCCCGGCATCTATGTGCGCCCCGCCGACGACGTGCCCGAGGCCTACTGGAACATCGGCATCCGCATCGAGGACGACGCGCTGGTCACGGACGAGGGCTGCGAACTGATCACCCGCGGCGTGCCGGTGCAGGCCGGCGAGATCGAGGCGCTGATGCGTGAATAGGCGCGGCGGCTACAGCACGTAGCCGTCCAGCCAGCCCATCGCCACCCAGACGTACACCACCACCATGGCGATGGCGAACATGGCCACGATCGAGCCGATCAGGCAGGCGCTCAGCGCCACCAGGACCGGCCCCCAGCCCGTCGCCGACGGGCGGCCCAGATCGGGGTTGTAGCGCCGGTCGAATTTCTCGTCGGACATGAGCGAGAAGACCACGCTCTCGACGAAGCCGTCGATCATGGGAATGAACAACAGGAAGAAAGCCGGGTTGTCGTACCAGACCGGATAAAGACTGAAGGCGCCGGCCAGCGCCAGCGCGGCGTACAGGCTCACCGCCCAGGCATGGCGGCGGCCGAGATACCACCAGTGCGCGCCCGCCCAGCCCAGGAAGCAGGCCAGCAGGCCGACCGCGACCTTGCCCCGCGGCCGGCGCGGGATTGCAGCGGAAATCGAAGAAGTAGCCTGAGCCTGCGTCATGTCATCGCTCCTGTGGCGTGACCGCGCACGCCGCCTGCCGGCGATTGTAGTGGACGGTTAAACTTCCGCACATGACTGCTTCCGCCTTCGACATTGCGATTCTCGGCGCCGGCCCCGTCGGCCGCGTCCTGGCCCTGATGCTGGCTCGGGTGGCGCCGGATCCGGCCCGCATCGCGCTGCTGCAAGGCACGGCCCCCGCCTCCACGGCGGACGCCGCGCCCGCGGCCGATCCTCGCGTGCTGGCCATGAACCACGGCAGCCGCGTGCTGCTCGAATCGCTGGACGCCTGGCCGGAACGCTCGGCCGACATCCGCAGCATCCATGTCTCGCAGCGCGGCCGCCTGGGCCGCAGCCTGATCCGCCATACCGACTTCGACGTGCCGCAGCTGGGCAGCGTGGTCGGCTATTCGGGCCTCTACGCCCGGCTCGAAGCCCGCGTCGCCCAGTGCGGCGTGACCCTGCTGTCGGGACCGCCCGCCCGGATCCTGGAGCAGGACGCCGACGGCGTGCGCGTCGCCCAGGGCGACACCGAATTGCGCTGCCGGGTGGTGGTGCAGTCCGACGGCGCGGGCGGCGAGGACCTGCGCCGCGACTACGGCCAGCACGCCGTGCTGACCACGGCGCACGCCGCCCTGCCGCGCCCCGGCTGGGCCTGGGAGCGCTTCACGTCCGAGGGGCCGCTGGCCCTGCTGCCCCATCCGCACACGCCCGAAGCCCATTCCGTGGTCTGGTGCAGCACGCCGCAACGCGCCGCCGAACTGGCCGCGCTGGACAACGCGGCCTTCTCGCGCGCGCTGAGCGCCGCCTTCGGCGACCGCCTCGGCCGCCTGTCCAGCCAGGCGCCGCGTCACGTTTTCCCGCTGGCGCTGAGCGCCCGCCGCGCCCAGGTGCAAGGGCGCGTGGCGGCCATCGGCAATGCCGCCCAGACCCTGCACCCGGTGGCGGGCCAGGGCCTGAACCTGGGCCTGCGCGACGCCGCCCGGCTGGCGCAGGCGCTGGGCGCCTGGCTGCCAGGCCCGGACGCCAGCCCTGCCCCGGCGCTGGCCGAGTTCGCCGGCGCGCGCCAGTTCGACCGCCTGATCACCGCCGGCCTGACCGACCTGATGCCGCGCGTGTTCGCCACCGGCCTGGCGCCGGTGGAACATGCCTGCGGCCTGGCGCTGCTGGGCCTGGACCTGGCGGCGCCGCTGCGCGCGCCGCTGGCCCGGCATCTGCTGCAAGGATTCCGGACCTAGCCCGGCGCCGGCCGCCACGATCCGGCCCTGGAAAGGGGCCGCGCTCTGCCTCGTCCGCCCAGGCTTGTTACCAAGCCGTTGTCGGACAAAAAAGAGGGTTCGATCAGGCCGGTTAAAATGTGACCATGCGCATCGGTCCCTGGACTCTCCCCAACAACGTACTGGTCGCGCCCATGGCGGGCGTGACCGATCGGCCTTTCCGGCAGCTTTGCAAGAAGCTGGGGGCCGGCTATGCCGTGTCCGAAATGGCGGCCAGCAACCCCAAGCTGTGGGACAGCGTCAAGACCTCGCGCCGCCTGAACCACGACGGCGAGATCGCCCCCATTTCGGTCCAGATCGCCGGCGCCGACCCGGCCATGATGGCCGAGGCCGCCGCTTTCAACGCGGCCCGGGGCGCCAAGATCATCGACATCAACATGGGCTGCCCGGTCAAGAAGGTCTGCAACGTGGCCTCCGGCTCGGCGCTGCTGCGCCACGAAGACCTGATCGTCCGCATCCTGGACGCCGTGGTGGCCGCCTGCGCGCCGCTGGGCGTGCCCGTCACGCTCAAGACCCGCACCGGCTGGGACCGCGAGAGCCGCAACGCGCTGCGCGTGGCCCGGCTGGCCGAGAACGCCGGCATCGCCGCCCTGACCCTGCACGGCCGCACCCGCGCCGACCTGTACACCGGCCATGCCGAATACGACACCATCCGCGCGGTCCGCGCGGAGCTGAAGATCCCGCTCATCGCCAACGGCGACATCGACTCGCCCGAGAAAGCGAAACACGTCCTGGATTACACTGGCGCCGACGCGGTGATGATCGGACGGGCGGCCCAGGGCCGTCCCTGGATCTTCCGCGAAATCGACCACTACCTGCGCACGGGCGAAAAACTCGCCCCGCCCTCCTATGGGGAAATGCGCGAGCTGCTGCTCGAACACCTCGACGACCACTACCGCTTCTATGGCGAGCACACCGGCGTACGCACGGCGCGCAAGCATATCGGCTGGTATCTGGAAGGCCTGCCGGACGCGGACTCGTTCCGCGACCGCATGAACCTCATCGACAACACCCGCGACCAATGGCGGGCGGTGTCGGAATGGTTCCTCGCACTATCGAACGACGGCGACCGCAATCCGGCGCCGGCCGTTCAAGCCCTGCTGGCGGCATGACCGCCTCAACACCAACATAAAAATATCTGTACTCCGATGAGCAAGAAAGATGTCCTGGAAGAATGCGTGCGCGCCAGCCTGGAGCGCTATTTCGAAGACCTGGGTGAATCCGAGCCTCACGACATGTGGGACATGGTGATGCGCTGCGTTGAGCGCCCGGTGCTTGAAGTGGCGCTGGAACGGTCCGGCGGCAACCAGTCGCGGGCATCCGAAATGCTGGGCATCACGCGCAACACGCTGCGCAAGAAGCTGCTCGCCCACAACATCCAAGTATAGATCCCCACGCCAGCGGACGGCCCGCCCGGCACGGGCCGCCCCCTTCCAGATTTCCCATCCAGTACCCGAACGAGAAAGGCGCCCGCGCCCCACTCCGCCCTCACCATGAAAATCGAAACCGCCCTGCTTTCGGTGTCCGACAAGACCGGCATCGTTGAATTTGCCCGCGCCCTGGCCGCGCGCGGCGTGCGCCTGCTCTCGACCGGCGGCACCGCCAAGCTGCTGGCCGAATCCGGCCTGAACGTCACCGAGGTCGCCGCCCACACCGGTTCGCCCGAGATCCTGGACGGCCGCGTCAAGACGCTGCATCCGAAGATCCACGGCGGCCTGCTGGCGCGCCGCGACAGCGCCGAGCACATGGACACCATCAAGGCGGCGGGCATCGACCGCATCGACATGCTGGTGGTCAACCTCTACCCGTTCCGCGAAACGGTCGCCAAGCCCGGCTGCACCTTCGCCGACGCGGTCGAGAACATCGACATCGGCGGCCCGGCCATGCTGCGCGCCGCCGCCAAGAACCACGGCACCGAAGCCGGCGGCGTGACCGTGGTCATCGACCCGGTGGACTACTCGCGCGTGCTGGGCGAAATGGACAAGGGCGGCAACACCTCCTATGGCCTGCGCCTGGAACTGGCCGGCAAGGTCTACGCCCACACCGCCGCCTATGACGGCGCCATCGCCGCCTACCTGAGCAGCCTGGCCGAAGCCGAACCCAAGCAGGACGCCGCCCCGGCCCGCAACGAATGGCCCGGCACGCTGACGCTGCAGGTCAAGCAGCAGCAGGCCCTGCGCTACGGCGAGAACCCGCACCAGACGGCGGCCTTCTACGTCGATCCGCAGCGTCCGGCCGGACTGCTTGGCAACTACCGTCAGCTGCAAGGCAAGGAACTGTCGTACAACAACATCGCCGACGCCGACGCGGCCTGGGAATGCGCGCGCAGCTTCGAGGCGCCCGCCTGCGTCATCGTCAAGCACGCCAACCCCTGCGGCGTGGCCGTCGCGGCCAACACGCTGGGCGCCTACCAGCAGGCGTTCAAGACCGACCCGACCTCGGCCTTCGGCGGCATCATCGCCTTCAACCGCCCGGTCGACGCCGCCACGGCCGAAGCCGTCAGCGCGCAGTTCCTGGAAGTGCTGCTGGCGCCGGCCTATGACGGCGCGGCGCTGGCCATCCTGGCCGCCAAGAAGAACGTGCGCGTGCTGGAAGTGCCGATGGGCGCCGGCCAGAACGCCTTCGACGTCAAGCGCGTGGGCGGCGGCTGGCTGGTGCAGACCCCGGACGCCTACAACGTGCCGCGCGACGCGCTCAAGGTCGTGACCAAGCGCCAGCCCACCGAACAGGAAATGGACGACCTGGCCTTCGCCTGGAAGGTCGCCAAGTACGTCAAGTCCAACGCCATCGTGTTCGTGGGCGGCGGCATGACGCTGGGCGTGGGCGCCGGCCAGATGAGCCGCATCGACTCGGCCCGCATCGCCTCGATCAAGGCCGAGAACGCCGGCCTGACGCTCAAGGGCTCGGCCGTGGCGTCGGACGCGTTCTTCCCGTTCCGCGATGGCCTGGACGTGGTGGTGGCGGCGGGCGCGACCTGCGTGATCCAGCCCGGCGGCAGCGTGCGTGACGATGAAGTCATCGCGGCGGCCGACGAGCACGGCATCGCCATGGTGCTGACCGGCACCCGCCACTTCCGCCACTGATGCGCATCCTCGGCATCGATCCCGGCCTGCGCCGCACCGGCTTCGGCGTGGTCGATGCCGACGGCATGCGCCTGCGCTACGTCGCCAGCGGGACCATCGTGGTCCCGCCGTCGCTGGCGCTGTCCGAACGCCTGAAGGTCATCCTGGACAACCTGCGCCAGGTGGCGCAGGAAACCCGGCCGGACGTGGCCGCGCTGGAAATCGTCTTCCTGAACACCAACCCCGCCTCGACCCTGCTGCTGGGCCAGGCGCGGGGCGCGGCGCTGTGCGCGCTGGCCGACAGCGCGCTGGCCGTGCACGAATACACCGCGCTGCAGATCAAGAAAGCCGTGGTCGGCACCGGCCGCGCCGCCAAGGAGCAGGTGCAGATGATGGTCCAGCACCTGCTGTCCCTGGACGGCACGCCGGCCCCCGACTCGGCCGACGCGCTGGCCTGCGCCATCTGCCACGCGCACGCCGGGCCGCTGCAGGACAAGCTCGGCCGCCTGGGCGCGGCGCTGGGCGGCGGCCAGACCCGGCTGCGCAACGGCCGCCTGGTCGGCTGAGCCGCCCCGCCCTCCCGCGGCCCGCGCCGCGCGTATAGAATCCCCGCATCCCCCCGCGCACCCGCGCGGCTCCACTTTTCACGCCATCTTCCCGCCATGATCGGACGCATCACCGGAACCCTGATCGAGAAACTGCCGCCCACCGTCTGCGTGGACGTCAACGGACTGGGCTACGACATCGACGTGCCCATGAGCACGCTGTACGCGCTGCCCGAGAACGGCGCGCGCGTCACGCTCTACACGCACCTGACGGTGCGCGAGGACGCCCACATCCTGTATGGCTTCGCCACGGCCGGCGAACGCAGCGCCTTCCGCGAGCTGATCAAGGTCAGCGGCATCGGCGCGCGCACCGCGCTGTCGGTGCTGTCCGGCCTGTCGGTGGCCGACCTGGCCCAGGCCATCACGCTGCAGGAATCCGGCCGCCTGACCCGCGTGCCGGGCATCGGCAAGAAAACGGCGGAACGCCTGCTGCTGGAAATGCGCGGCAAGCTCGGCGCCGACATCGGCGCCCAGGCGCATGCCACGCCCGACAATCAATCGGACATCCTGAACGCGCTGCTGGCGCTGGGCTACTCGGAGAAGGAGTCGCTGTCGGCGCTGAAGACGCTGCCCGAAGGCGTGGGCGTGTCCGACGGCATCAAGCTGGCGCTCAAGGCGCTGGTGCGCTGACATCGCGACCCGCGCCGGCGGCGGGCGCTACAGATAGCTGGGCGCCACCGTTTCCAGCCCGGTCGGCACCACTCGCAGCTCGGGCGCCATCGGTCCGGAACAGACGTTATCGCTGCGCAACGAATCCAGGTTGTCGCGCGACATCAGCGGCTCGCCGGGCAGGCATTCGAAAAACAGCGCCTGCAGGCGGCCCAGGCCCATCGGCATGGGCCAGACCTGACGCGGATGCCCGCTCCAGGCGGCGCACAGACGCACGATCTCGCCCAGCGTATAGACCTGCGGTCCGCCCAGCTCATAGGTCTTGCCGCAGGCGTGCGTGTCGTCCAGCGCCGCCGTCATCGCGGCCACCACGTCGCCCACATAGACCGGCTGCATGCGCGCGTGCGCGCCCGCCAGCGGCAGCACGGGCAGCCAGCGCGCCAGGCGGGCGAAAAGGTTGGTGAAATTGTCATCCGGGCCGAACACCACGGACGGACGGAAGATGGTCCAGCCGCCGTCGCGCCAGCCTTCGAGTTCCTTGCGCACGGCGGCCTCGCCGTCGCCCTTGGAGCGCTGGTACATGCTGGCGCCGGCGGAATCGGCGCCCAGCGCGCTCATGTGCAGCAGGCGTCGCACGCCCTGCCGCCGGCAGGCCTGCGCCACCCGCTGCGGCAACGTCACGTGCGCACGGGCGAAATCGGAGCCATAAGGCTTGCCGGCCTTGCCGTGCAGGATGCCGACCAGGTTGACAGCGGCGTCGCAGCCGCGCAGCAGGCGGTCCAGCGTGGCGTCGTCGTGGACGTCGTCGGCCGTGAGCGTGACGCCGGGCAGGATCTGCAGATCCCGCCCGCGGCCATAGCTACGGGTGGGCACCAGGATCTGGTGCTGTCCGCCGCCGGAAAGCCGGGCGACCAGGCGACGGCCGATGAAGCCGGTGCCGCCGATGACAAGGATACGCATGAGCAGCCCCTGTTCGTCAGGATTCAGCCCGATTCTGCCTTGCGGTCAACGCATCCGCAAGGGCGCGCCGGCGTTGAAAAATCAAATGGAGAGCAGTTTGGCGTAGGCCGGCAGGTCGACGTTGCCGCCGCTGATGACGATCCCCACGCGCGCGCCGCGCACCGGCACCACGTTCTGCAGCACGGCCGCGGTGGACAGGCAGCCGGTCGGCTCCACCACCATCTTCATCCTTTCGGCGAAGAACTTCATGGTCGCCACCAGCTGATCGTCGGTCACGGTGACGATGTCGCGCACGTACTTCTGGATGAGCGGGAAGGTCAGGTTGCCCAGGTGGGTCGTGGCGGCGCCGTCGGCCAGGGTCTTGGGCGCGGGAATTCGGACCACTTCACCCTTGCGCAGCGATTGCTGGCCGTCGTTGCCGGCCTCGGGCTCCACGCCGTAGACCAGGCAGCGCGGGCTCAGCGCATAGGCGGCCAGCGCCGATCCGCTCAGCAACCCGCCGCCGCCCAGGCAGACGAACAGGTAATCCAGCTCGCCCACTTCCTCGAACAGTTCCTTGGCCGCCGTGCCCTGCCCCGCGATCACGTCCTCGTGGTCGTAGGGCGGGATCAGCGTGGCGCCGGTCTCGGCCTGGATGCGGCGGGCGATTTCCTCGCGGTCCTCGGTGTAGCGGTCGTAGGTCACGATCTTGCCGCCGTAGCCCTCGGTGGCGGCGCGCTTGGCCGCGGGAGCGTCCAGCGGCATGATGATGGTGGCCTGCACGCCCTGCATGCGCGAAGCCAGCGCGATGGCCTGGGCATGGTTGCCGGACGAGAACGTCACCACGCCGGCGGCGCGCTGCGCCGGGGTCAGGCGCGCGATGGCGTTGTAGCCGCCGCGAAACTTGAACGCGCCCATGCGCTGGAAATTCTCGCACTTGAAGAACAGCGAGGCCCCGGCGATCGCGTCGGCGGTGGCCGAGGTCAGCACGGGCGTGCGGTGCGCGTGGCCGGCCAGGCGCTCGCTGGCGCGGACGATATCGTCGTAGCTGGGGAGATTCGTGGGCAAATCAGGCTGCATGGGACGGGTCCTCAGATCGCGGGGGTCGAAACCCTGGGATCATATACCTGCCCGGACCGTCCCGCCGCGCGGCCGGCCCGCCACGGCTACTTGCCGAACAGATCCCCGCTACCGCTGGCCGCGCCGGCAGGCGGCGTCAGCCCGAGATGACGCCAGGTGGTCAGCGTGGCGGTGCGGCCGCGCGGCGTGCGCTGCAGATAGCCGTGCTGGATCAGGTAGGGCTCGATCACGTCCTCGATGGTGTCGCGCTCTTCGCCGATGGCCGCCGCCAGGCTGTCCACGCCCACCGGTCCGCCGTCGAACTTGTGGATGATGGCTTCCAGCAGCTTGCGGTCCATCAGGTCCAGCCCTTGCGGATCGACTTCCAGCATGGCCAGGGCGCGGCCCGCCACGTCGGCGTCGATGGTGCCGCGCGCCTTGACCTCGGCGTAATCGCGCACGCGCCGCAGCAGGCGGTTGGCGATGCGGGGCGTGCCCCGGGCGCGGCGCGCGACCTCGGCGGCGCCGTCCGGCGTGATTTCGGCGTTGAGCAGGCCCGCGCTGCGCGTGACGATGTGGCCCAGGTCGGCGGCGTTGTAGAACTCCAGCCGCGAGACGATGCCGAAGCGGTCACGCAACGGATTGGTCAGCATGCCGGCGCGGGTGGTGGCGCCCACCAGCGTGAAGGGCTGCAGGTCCAGCTTGACGCTGCGCGCGGCGGGGCCCTCGCCGATCATGATGTCGATCTGGAAATCCTCCAGCGCCGGGTACAGGATCTCCTCGACCACGGGCGACAGGCGGTGGATCTCGTCGATGAACAGGACGTCGTTCTTTTCCAGGTTGGTCAGCAGCGCTGCCAGGTCGCCGGGACGCTCCAGCACCGGGCCGGAGGTCTGGCGCAGCTGCACGCCCATTTCATGCGCGATGATGTGGGCCAGCGTGGTCTTGCCCAGGCCCGGCGGGCCGAACAGCAGCACGTGGTCCAGCGCCTCGCCGCGCTTGCGAGCGGCGGCGATGAAGATCTCGAGCTGTTCGCGCGCGCGCTGCTGGCCGACGTACTCCTGCAGCGCCTTGGGCCGCAGGGCGCGCTCGATGGATTCCTCGTTGGGCGACGCGGGCTGGGGCGCCACGATGCGGGCGGCGTCGGGACGGGAGGAGAGCGAATCGGACTGGATGGCCATGGTGCGGAAACGGCTAGGGACAATGCAACGAGCATCGTACCGTAGATGGCCCGGCCGGGCGCGCCACCCCGTGGACGGATCCGCCCACTAGGCGGCTTCCGACAGGGGCAGGCGCACGCGCACGCACAAGCCGCCCGAGTCGGCCTGACGCAATTCCAGCGAGCCGCCGTGGGCGCGGGCGATGGCCTCGGCCAGCGCCAGCCCCAGGCCCACGCTGCCGGTGCGGGTGCGGGCGTCATCCAGGCGGCTGAAGGGCCGCAGGGCCTCGCGGCGGCGCTCGGGCGCGATGCCCGGGCCGTGGTCGGCCACGTCCAGCACCGCGTGGCGCCCCTCCCGGTGCAGGCTGACGTCGACCGGGGGCGCGCCGTGGTTCAGCGCATTGCCGATCAGGTTGTCCAGCAGGCGGCCCAGCGCGACGGCGTCCGCCTGCACCACCAGGGCCGGATCCTCGGCGCCGTGCAGCCGGATGTCGGTGCCCGCGCCCTGCCAGGCGCGCACGCGCTCGCCCAGCCAGTCCTGCAGCGCCATGGACGCATACCGGTAGGCCGCCGGATCGGTGCCGCGCACGAAGCCGATGAACTGGTCGACCATGTGCTGCATGTCCTGGAGATCCGCGCGCAGGCCGTCCTTGAGCTTGGAATCGTCGGCCAGCTCGATGCGCAGCCACATGCGGGACAAAGGCCCCTTCAGGTCATGCGGCAGCCCGGCCAGCAGCGTGCGCCGCACGGAATCCGATTCGGCCAACGCGTCCAGCATAGCGTTGAAACGCTCGCCCAACGCCCGGGTCTCGGTCGGACCGGCCGGATCCACGCGTTGCGGCTGTCCGGCGGCCAGGCGGTCGGCGGCATCGGCCAGGCGCGTGAGCGGACGCGTGATGTGCCAGGAAAATCCGACCGCCAGCAACAGCAACAGGCCCAGGCCGCCCAGCCAGGCCGCGGCCAGCGGCGTGGACACGGGCGGATCCAGGCGCTCCAGCGGGATCACCAGCCATTCGCGCAGGCGCGGCACGTCCTCGCTGTCGGAATTGGGCGCCAGCGAAATGAAGATCTCGGGCGTGGGGCCGCGCGACAGGGCCACGCGCGTGCCGTCGTTCAGGCGTTCATTGAGCTGCTGCACCAGTCCGCGCAGGTCGCGGCGGACATCGTCGACCTCGGACCGATAGGGCGAACCGCCCTCGCGGCGGTCGAGCATGCGCTCGGCCGCGCGGGCGGCGGAGCGTTCCTCGTCTTCCTCGCGGGTCATGTCCCCCGGCGCGCGCGGCACGGGCGTGGCGTTGACCGGCGGCGGCCTCGGCCCGCCCCGGGGCGGCGGCGGATGGCGGCCGCCGAAGCGCTGCAACCGCGCCTCGATCGGCAACACCCGCGACCACAGCCGCCACTGGTTCTGCGAGGCCGCGCGCACGAATTCCGCGCGCTCCTCGGCCGGCACCTGCGAAACGGCCGCGCGCAAGGTGCGGATCGTGGTCACGATATAGCCGATGGCCACGTCTTCCATGAACTTGTGGCGGAAGTACGTGACCGTGACCAGCGTGGCGGCCTGCGTCAGCAGCACCGCCCCCAGGATCAGCAGAATCAGCCGCGCACGCAAGGAGCGCGGCACCAGGAACCCAAGAGAGAATCGCATCACTTATCCAAACCGCCGCCACACCATATGCCACCCAACCAAACAATGCCCTCCCGCCGACCTGGGCAACGCGGATCCGGCTCCGCCGGTCCGCAGTTGCGCCCCCTCGAGGGGGAAGCGCGCAGCGCTTCGGGGGTGGGCTTCATCCGTTATGGGGAAAAGCGGTAGCCGATGCCCCAGACAGTCTGTATCCAGCGCGGCTGCTTGGGATCGGTCTCGATCACGCGGCGCAGCCGCAGGATGGCGATGTCGATGGCCCGATCGTTGCGCTCGCCGCCATCGTCATCGCGCGCCAGCGCCAGCAGGCGCTCGCGCGACAGCGGCTTGCCGGCGTTGCGCACCAGCGCCTCGAGCAGGTTGATTTCACCGCCGGTCAGCTTCACCACCACCTGCTCGCGCGACAGCTGGCGGGTCGCGGGATCGAACACGAAGGGGCCGAAGGCGACGGGCGCGTCCTTGGTCAACGCGGACGGACCGCGCTTGCGGCGCAGCACGGCCTCGATGCGCGCCAGCAATTCGCGCGGGTCGAAGGGCTTGCCGACATAATCGTCGGCGCCGGCCTCCAGGCCGATGATCCGGTCCACCGCCTCGTCGCGCGCGGTCAGCAGGATGACGGGGATGTCCTCGCCCTGTTCGCGCAGCCGGCGGCAGGCGTCGGCGCCGTCGCCGCCGGGCAGCATCCGGTCCAGGACCAGCAGGTCGGGCGCATAACGGGTGATGCGATTGGCCAGGTCGCTGGCGTCCGGCGCCAGCAGGGTGTCGTAGCCGTGCCGGTTCAGGTAATCGGCCAGCAATTGCCGCAACGCCGGGTCGTCATCGACAACCAGCAATTTGGTGTGGGGATTTTCCATGGATGCCATAGTGGGCCGCTCCGCGCCCGGCCGCAAGAGCCAGGAAATCATCTGAAATATACCCGTTGCACGACGTTTGCCGAATTTACCTGGTCTTTCCATGCGCGGGCGGCGCCGGCCGGACAGGCGCCGCCCCGGACGTAAAATAGGTTCCGCTTGCAGCCGCTGGTCCGGTTTTATAAGAATCGTTTACAGATGTGGCGGCGCGCATTTTCTACACTGCATGTCTATGGCCGTTCCCGCACCCTGGCGCGGGCGGCTGTCGTGTGTCGCGCTGACGGCGGCTTGCGCCTGCCCGCTGGCGCCGGCCGTCGGCGGTCCGCTCGAAGCGCCCTCAACCTATCCGCCCTACGCCGGCGCCCCGCAATATGCCGCCCGCGGCATCGGCGCGCTGTCGCCCGTGCAGCCGGTGCCGGTGCGTCCGGCTCCGTCCTTCGACAATCGCGCCGTGCCGCTGGACCCCACGCCCTGCGACCTTCGGCCGGCCGAACCCGGTCAGGACAGCGCCGTGCAGCCGCCCCCTGGCCAGGCCCCGGAAGACGGCGCCGCGATCCCCGGCCTGGGCGCCTCGCTGTCCGGCGATGGCAGCGGTGACGCCGCGCCCCCCGCCGCTCCGCTGGGCTGCGGCCAGGAGGCGCCGCCCGAACCGCCGCCGGAATATGCGCTGGACCTGGAGAGCGCCGACATCCCCCGCGGCCCGGTGATGGTGTACTCCGGCGTCTCGCGGCGCTCGCGCGCCTGGTTTTCCTCGGTCGGCGGACAGGGCGGGCTGCGCTACGGCGACCAGAACTGGATCTACCGCGACACCAGCGGCCCGGCCGTGGCGGTCGGCAACCTGAATACCAACGCCCCGTTCTGGGGCAGCGCGGCGCCGGTCGGCGGCCTGCAGATCTCGAACTGGACAGGTTCAGGCGCCGCCTTGCCGGAAGGCCGCTTCGGCTACTCCTCGTCGGTCGGCCGGCTCAACCGCATGGACCCCGGCGCCAGTTCCGGCGCCGTCGACTACGGCGCCTCGGTGGGCAGCGGCACGGTACGCTACGGCCTGACGCCGGCGCTCACCGTCGAGGGCCAGATGCAGAGCGCGCCCACCCTGACCACCCGCGGCATGGGCACCACCTACCAGGCTGGCGACTACGGCACGATCCAGGCCGGCGCCACGCAAAGCTCCTTCGACGCGGTCAACGCCTGGCGCTACCGCTTCGGCTACAACGTCGACGTGTCCGAGAACCTGAACCTGGGCTATACCAACGAGCAGATCGGCGCCGGCTTCGGCGACCTGTCCAGCTACGGCGGCGGCGGCGTGGGCACCGCGCAAACCCGCAACACGCTGTCCGCCGGCGTGCCCATCCATGGCTGGGGCACGCTCAGCGGTACCTATTCCGGCTTGCGCGAAGGCACCACGCTGTCATCGCAGCGCGTCGGCCTGGCGCACAGCATGTTCGTGGCGCCGACCGTGAAGCTGGCGGTGGGCGCGGACCGCGACATTCTTACCGGCAATTACGAATGGCGCGCCAACCTGAGCATGCCGGTGGACACCTTCATGCGCGGCACCTGGCTGCAGTGGTAGCCCCGGCCTCGCGGCGGACGGAAAAGTCATCCCCGGCCGCCGCCCGCCGGATTGGGGCTTAAAATCCCCGCCATGATGCTTCCGGCCTACCCCCATGTCTGACGCGCGCGCCCTTGAAATCCTGCAGCGCGTCTTCGGTTACGAATCCTTCCGCGGCGACCAGCAAGCCATCGTCGACCAGGTGATCGGCGGCGGCGACGCGCTCGTGCTCATGCCCACCGGCGGCGGCAAGTCGCTGTGCTATCAGATCCCCTCGCTGGTGCGCGAAGGCACCGGCATCGTCGTGTCGCCGCTGATCGCGCTGATGCAGGACCAGGTCGACGCGCTGACCGAACTCGGCGTGCGCGCCGCGTTCCTGAACTCGACCCAGGAATGGCAGGTCGCCCGCGACGTGGAGCGGGCCTTCCTGGCGGGCGAGCTGGACCTGCTGTACGTGGCGCCGGAACGCCTCCTGACCGACCGCTGCCTGCAACTGCTGGAACGCGGCCGCATCGCGCTGTTCGCCATCGACGAAGCGCACTGCGTGTCTCAATGGGGCCACGACTTCCGCCCGGAATACCTGGGCCTGTCGATGCTGCACGAGCGCTGGCCCGACGTGCCGCGCATCGCGCTGACCGCCACCGCCACCGCGGCCACCCGAAGCGAAATCGCGCAGCGCCTGTCGCTGGACGAAGCGCGCCATTTCGTCTCCAGCTTCGACCGCCCCAACATCCGCTACCGCATCGTCGAAAAGAACGAGGTGCGCAAGCAGCTGCTGGACATGATCCAGAACGAGCACGAGGGCGAATCGGGCGTGGTCTATTGCCTGTCGCGCGCCCGGGTCGAGGAAACCGCCGAATTCCTGTGCAACCAGGGCATCGACGCCATGCCCTACCACGCCGGCCTGAGCGCCCAGGTGCGCGCCACCAACCAGTCGCGCTTTCTGCGCGAGGACGGCGTGGTCATGGTGGCCACCATCGCCTTCGGCATGGGCATCGACAAGCCCGACGTGCGCTTCGTGGCCCACATCGACCTGCCCAAGTCGGTGGAAGGCTACTACCAGGAAACCGGCCGCGCCGGCCGCGACGGCCTGCCCGCCACCGCCTGGTTGGCCTACGGCCTGCAGGACGTGGTGCAGCAGCGCCGCATGATCGACGAATCGCCTGGCGATGAAGCCTATCGCCGGCGCCTGGGCCAGCAGCTCGACGCCATGCTGGGCCTGTGCGAGACGGTCGAATGCCGCCGCGTGCGGCTGCTGGCCTACTTCGGCCAGCACATCAGCGCCTGCGGCAACTGCGACGTCTGCCTGGACCCGCCGCAGGCCTGGGACGGCACGGTGGCGGCGCAGAAAGTGCTGTCGGCCGTGTACCGTCTATGGAAGGAACGCGGCCAGCGCTACGGCGCCGGCCACATCATCGATATCCTGCGCGGCAAGTCCACCGAGCGCACCAAGCAGCACGGCCACGAGACGCTGAGCGTCTTCGGCGTCGGCGCCGACCTGAGCGACACCGCCTGGCGCGGCGTGCTGCGCCAACTGCTGGCGCAGGGCCTGCTGACCGTGGACAACGAGGGGTACGGCACGCTGGCGCTGACCGAAGGCAGCCGCGCCGTGCTCAAGGGCGAGCACCAGCTCATGCTGCGTCGCGAATCCGAAAAGAAGGGCCGCGCGAGCAAGACCGGCAGCGGACGCGCCAAGGCCGCCGCCGTGGACCTGCCGCCGGAACTGCAACCGCTGTTCGAGGCGCTGCGCGCCTGGCGCGGCGAAGTGGCCAAGAGCCACGGCGTGCCGGCCTACGTCATCTTCCACGACGCCACGCTGCGCGAGATCGCGCTGGCCCAGCCCGAGACGCTGGACGCGCTCAGCCACATCAGCGGCGTCGGCGCGCGCAAGCTCGAAGCCTACGGCGAGGAAATCCTGCAGCGGGTGGCCCGCCCCATCGTCTGAGGCCGTCAAAACGCAAGCGCGGCGCCCGGGCGCCGCGCTGTGCACGCCGCGCGGCAAGCGCCGCGCACAGGTTCCGCGCCCCGGGTCAGGGCGACGGCGGCGGCAGCAGCGGCACCGGCGGGCGCTCCTTGCCGAACACCGAGCGGTACGCCAGGATGTTGAACACCAGCACCACCGGAATCCCGATCACCGCACCCGCCATGACCAGCCGCATCGAACCGAGCGCGCCGGCGCCGTCCCACAGCGTCATGTCGTCCAGGATCAGGTAGGGGAACAGGCTGTAGGCCAGCCCGCACAGCATCAGCAGGAACAGCGCCACGCACAGCACGAAAGGCAGCCAGCTGAAACGGTCGGCCTGCCCCGGCAGCCGCGCCAGCAGCATTTCCGCCGCGACGAAACCGCCCAGCATCAGCACCCAGACCGTGGCCGCGAGGCTCAGGTGGGCGATGTTGCTCCACTTGTAGAAGATGCCCGCGTTGGCCAGGCCCAGCGTCACCGCGATCGCCACCATGCCCACGGCCGTCCAGCGGATGGCGTGGCGGGCCCAGTTGGCGGCCCGGCGCTGCAAGTCGCCATCCACCCGCATCACCAGCCATGACGCGCCCAGCAGCACATAGGCCGCCACCGCGCACAGGCCCACGAACAGCGCGAACCAGCCATAGCCGGCGTCGGACTGGTAGCCGGTGGCGATACGGCCCAGCAGCATGCCCTGGCCGAAGGCCGTCATCAGCGACCCCGCCCAGAAGGCGAAGATCCAGCGCGGCTTGTGCTCGTTGCGGGCGCGGATGCGGAACTCGAACGCCACGCTGCGCAGCACCACGCCCAGCACCATGAAGGTCAGCGGGCCATACAGCTTGCCCAGCACCGCGCCCCAGGCGAAGGGAAAGGCCGAGGCGAACAGGCCCATGCCCAGCAGCAGCCAGAACTCGTTGGCGTCGCGCCAGGGGCTGAGCAGGCTCATCATGCGGCCGCGCTCTTCGGCCGGCGCCAGTTGCAGCAGGATGCCCACGCCCAGGTCGAAGCCGTCCAGCACAACGCCGGCGGCGATCACCACGAACAGCAACGCCATGAAGGCCAGCGGCATCCAGAACGAGGGATCGTCGGGATTGAGCCCTTGCGAAGCGGCCAGCATCGCGATCATTGCGCACCTCCGCCCAGTTTGCGCACCGGCACCACGCCGTAGCGCGCCGCGTGGAACAGCATCCCGGCGAACGCGGCCAGCAACAGCGCGTACAACAGGCCGTAGCCGATCAGGCCGTACAGCACCGCGCCGGACGAGGCCGTGCCCAGCACCTCCGTCTGCGTGATGGTGCCGTTCACCACGAAGGGCTGCAGACCGATGATCGACACCCACCAGCCCGCCACCACCGCGATGCCGCCCGAGAACATCATGCCGCACAGCGTCCGCAGCCATCCGCGCGGCAGGCCGGACGGATCCAGCCCGCGCCGCCAGGTCCACATCAGCGTGACGCAGGACGCGACCAGCATCAGCAGTCCCAGCCCGACCGCCACGCGCAGCGACCAGAAGGTCAGCGCCACGGGCGGCAGCATGCCGGAATACTTGTCCAGCCCTTGATAGGAGCCGTCGTCATTGCGGTGCAGCCAGCGGCCGCCGGCATTGGAGATGGCCAGTTCGGCCTGATTCTGGTGCGACAGCGCGTCCGGCCAGGCGAACAGCACCAGGTTGGGCCTGGCGCCGCTTTCCCAGTAGCCCGCGGCGGCGGCGGCCTTGGCCGGCTGGTACTTGGCCATCACCTGCGCCGCGCCCACCACCGCCGGCCCTTGCAGCAAGGCGGCGGCCGCGGCGATGACCAGCGCGGCCTTGAAGGCGCAGCGCTCGCCGTCGCCCAGCGGCCGGCGCAGCGCCTGCAGCGCCGTCACGCCGATGATGAGAAACGCGGCCGCCAGGGCCGAGCCGAGCGCCACCTGCGCCATGCGCCAGCCGATCGACGGATTGAACACCACGGCAGCCCAGTCATAGACCTGATAGCGGCCATCCACCAGCAGCGCGCCGTCGGGCGTCTGCATCCACGATTGCAGGGCCAGCACCCAGAACACCGCCACCAGCTGGCCCACCGCCACCATCAGCACCGCCAGCGTATGGGCGCCGTCGGACACGCGGCGCTGGCCGAACAGCATGACGCCGAGGAAGCAGGACTTGAGAATGAAGACCGACAGGATGCCGTAGCCCAGCAAGGGGCCGGCCACATTGCCGATCTTGTCCATCAGGCCCGCCCACAGGCTGCCAAGCTGGATCAGCACCGGCACGCTGGCCGCCAGCGTCAGCACGAAGGACAGGGCGAAGATGCGAACCCAGAAGCGATAGGCGGCGGTCCAGCCGCCGTTGCCGCTCATGCGGGCGCGCAGCTTGAAGAACAGCAGGATCCAGGCCAGCGCCAGGGCGACGGACAGGAACAGCGCCAGGAAACTCAGACTGGTCACGAACTGCGCACGGGCCAGTGATAGAGTGGATATATCCATGATGCCAACAGGGTAGACAGGCCCATAAGTGTAGAGCCTGTCCCCGGAAGATGGGAGCCATTTGCAACCCGGCTTGACCAGCCCCCGGAGGCCCTCCTTGCGGATCATGGCAAAATTGACGCTTTGTCGCCGCTTTTTCCTATTCTTTCAAGAATGACTTCCGCCCCGACGCCGCCTTCCTCGCCGACTCCGGCCGCCGCCGCCCCCGCGGCCGCGTCCAATTTCCTGCTGAACATCGTCACGGACGATCTCCAGGCCAACCGCTACCAGGACAAGCGCTGGGCGGGCAAGCCCGGCCCGGCGGCGGTGCAGCAGCAGGGTCAGCCCGACCCGGCCCGGATCCGCACGCGCTTCCCGCCGGAGCCCAACGGCTACCTGCACATCGGCCACGCCAAGAGCATCTGCGTGAACTTCGGCCTGGCGCGTGACTTCGGCGGCGTCTGCCACCTGCGCTTCGACGACACCAATCCCGAGAAGGAAGACCAGGAGTACGTCGACGCCATCATCGAGGCCGTGCACTGGCTGGGCTTCGACTGGAAGGCCGACGGCAACGACAACCTGTATTTCGCCAGCGACTACTTCGGCTACATGTACGAGTTCGCCGAAGCGCTGATCGAGGCCGGCCACGCCTACGTGGACGCGCAGAGCGCCGACGAAATCCGCGCCAACCGCGGCACGCTGACCGAACCGGGCGTCAACTCGCCCTGGCGCGACCGCCCGGCCGCCGAATCGCTGGCGCTGCTGCGCGAGATGCGCGACGGCAAGCATCCTGACGGCAGCCTGGTGCTGCGCGCCAAGATCAACATGGCCTCGCCCAACATCAACCTGCGCGACCCGGTCATGTACCGCGTGCGCCACGCCCATCACCACCGCACCGGCGACAAGTGGTGCATCTACCCGATGTACAGCTGGGCCCACCCGGTCGAGGACGCGCTAGAAGGCATCACGCACAGCGTCTGCACGCTGGAATTCGAAGACCAGCGCCCGTTCTACGACTGGATCCTGGCGCGCCTGGCCGAACTGGGCAAGCTGGCGCAGCCGCTGCCGCGCCAGTACGAATTCGCCCGCCTGAACCTGAGCTACATCGTCACCAGCAAGCGCAAGCTGCTGCAACTGGTGCGCGAAGGCCACGTCGACGGCTGGGACGATCCCCGCATGCCGACCATCTTCGGCCTGCGCCGCCGCGGCTACACCGCGTCGTCGATCCGCCTGTTCTGCGACCGCACCGCCGTGTCCAAGTCCGACTCGCGCATCGACTACAGCCTGCTGGAGCAGGCCGTGCGCGACGACCTGGATCCGGTGGCCGCGCGCTCGGTGGCGGTGCTGGACCCGCTCAAGCTGGTCATCACCAACTACCCCGAGGGCCAGAGCGAAACCTGCACGGCGCCGCGCAATCCGCACGACCCCGAGGCCGGCCAGCGCGAATTCCCGCTGACGCGCGAACTCTGGATCGAGCGCGACGACTTCCGCGAGGAAGCGCCGAAGAAGTACTTCCGCCTGTTCCCCGGCAACACTGTGCGCCTGAAGTACGGCTACGTGGTGCGCTGCACCGGCTTCACCAAGAACGAGGCCGGCGAGGTCGTGGAAGTCCAGGCCGAATACCTGCCGGACACCAAGAGCGGCACGCCGGGCGCCGACAGCGTCAAGGTCAAGGGCAACATCACCTGGGTCAGCGCCGCGCATGCCGTGCCCGCGCAGATCCATCTGTATGACCGCCTGTTCGCCGACCCCCGCCCGGACGGCGGCGACAAGGATTTCCTGACCTGCCTGAACCCGAACTCCAAACAGACCGTGACGGCCTGGCTGGAACCGGGCACCGTGGCGACGCCGGGCGCGACCTGGCAGTTCGAGCGCCTGGGCTACTTCACGGCGGACCTGAAGGAATCGACGGCGGAAAACCCCGTCCTGAACCGCGTCGTCACCCTGCGCGACTCGTGGGCGCAGGGCTGATTCCGGTTGCTTCGGCCGAAGGGCGCCTCCGGGCGCCCTTTTTGCATCTCCGAGGCCCGACCGGGCCGTCGAGGCAAGCGTCCGGGCCGGTGGCAAAAGGCGGAAAACACCCCGATTTCCCCTGAGCCAAACCGGAAGAAACCGCCCCCGGCGGGTTATCATGCCCGACATCCGCGCGCCGGCGGAACGGGCCCTTTTTCCCGTGCCCGGCCGCCGTCCCACACCAAGATGAACACTGAATCCCTAGCCCTGGACTTCAAGAGCGCCACCCTGTATGCGATCCGGGTGGTCCTGCACAGCGCCGATCCCGAGCGCCTGAGCGCCGCGCTGGCCAAGCGCATGGCCGACGCCGGCAGCTTCTTCGAGAACGAACCCGTGGTGGTCGATGCCAGCCGCGTCGAGGAAACCATCGACTGGCCGGCGCTGATCGCCGCGCTGCGCGGGCACAACCTGCCGCCCATCGGCGTGGTGGCCGAAGGCGCCAACCTGGAAGCGGCCCGCAAGGCGGGCCTGACGCCCGTGGAACTGTCCACTCCGGCCCCGCGTCCCGCCCAGGCGGTGGACATGGCCCCTGCCAATGACGTCTCCACGCCGGTGCCCTCGATCCAGGCCGCCGCCGTGACGACCGCGCCCGCGCCCAGCGACATCGCCGAACCCGCGTCCTCCGGCAAGGCCGCGCCCTCGCCCAACCCCATGCCGGAACGCGAGGCCGCCAGCGCCACCTCGGCGCCTGCCCCGACCGCCTTCGCGCCGCACTCCTCGTCGGCGCTGGTCATCACCAAGCCGCTGCGCTCGGGCCAGCGCGTCTATGCGCGCCACACCGACCTGGTGGTCATCGGCATGGTCAGCCAGGGCGCCGAGGTCATCGCCGACGGCAACGTGCATGTGTACGGCCCGCTGCGCGGCAAGGCCATGGCGGGCGCGCGCGGCGATGCCACGGCCCGCATCTTCACCACGCACCTGGACGCCGAGCTGCTGGCCGTTGCCGGCGTGTATCGCGTGGTCGAGGACAAGCTCGACCGCTCGCTGCACAACCAACCGGCGCTGGTCCGACTGGACGGCGACACGCTGCGCATCGAGGCCCTGAAGGCCTGACGCAACACCCGATTCGCGCAAGGGCGCAAATCAACTACACACATTCTGTAAGAAGCCTTACAAGGGCTTTTTGCTTTACGATAACGCGATTTATTCGAACATAAGGGTTTGATCGTCATGACACGCATCGTTGTGGTGACTTCCGGCAAAGGCGGCGTGGGCAAGACCACGACCAGCGCCAGTTTTTCCGCGGGACTCGCGATGCGGGGCCACAAGACCGCTGTCATCGACTTCGACGTCGGCCTGCGCAACCTGGACCTCATCATGGGCTGCGAACGGCGCGTGGTGTATGACTTCGTCAACGTGATCCAGGGCGAAGCCACGCTGAACCAGGCCCTGATCAAGGACAAGCAGCTCGAGAACCTCTTCATCCTGCCCGCGTCGCAGACCCGCGACAAGGACGCGCTGACCCAGGAAGGCGTGGAAAAGGTCATCAACGACCTGAAGGAAATGGGCTTCGAGTACATCGTCTGCGATTCGCCGGCCGGCATCGAGACCGGCGCGCTGATGGCCGCCTACTTCGCCGATGACGCCATCGTCGTGACCAACCCCGAAGTCTCGTCGGTGCGCGACTCCGACCGTATCCTGGGCATCCTGGCCGCCAAGTCCAAGCGCGCCGTGGAAGGCAACGAGCCGGTCAAGGAATTCCTGCTGCTCACGCGCTACAACCCCAAGCGCGTGGTCGACGGCGAGATGCTGTCGCTGACCGACATCGAGGACATCCTGCGCATCAAGCTGATCGGCGTGATCCCCGAATCCGAAGCCGTGCTGCAGGCGTCCAACCAGGGCCTGCCGGCCATCCACCTGAAAGACACCGACGTGTCCGAAGCCTACAAGGACGTCGTCGCCCGCTACCTGGGCGAAGACAAGGCCCTGCGCTTCACCGACTACGAAAAGCCCGGTTTCCTGAAACGCCTGTTCGGAGGCAAGTAAGCAATGTCCTTCCTGTCGTTTCTGCTCGGTCAAAAGAAAACGTCCGCCTCCGTCGCCAAGGAGCGGCTGCAGATCATCCTGGCCCACGAGCGGGGCCGTGGCGATTCGCCCGACTACCTGCCGCAGCTGCAGCAGGAACTCATCGCCGTGATCTCCAAGTACGTCAAGATCAACCCCGAGGACATCAAGGTGCACCTGGAACGCCAGGACACGCTGGAAGTCCTGGAGGTGAAGATCGAGATGCCGCAAGGCGAGACCTCGAGCCCCAACGCCTGACGCCCGCCGGCGGGATCGCAAGTTCCCGCCCGCGCGCAACGAAGCTCGGCCGCCACGCGGCGGCCGGCCAAAGCAAAACGCCCGGCATCGCGCCGGGCGTTTTTTCATGGGTGGCCGGAATGCGGCCGCCGCGTCAGCGCCGCTTGCCGACCTGGTCGCCGATCACGCCGCCGATGGCCGCGCCGCCGACCGTGCCGAGGATGCCGCCGTTGGTGATCACCGCGCCGGCCACGCCGCCCAACGCGGCGCCGCCCACGGTGCTTTTCTGGCGATGGCTCATGCTGTCCCACGACGAGCAGCCCGCCATGGTGACAGCCAGCGCGGTCGCCGCGCAGATCTTGGTGATGGATGCGATTTTCATGATGGGACTCCTGTTCTTGTTCCCGGAAAAGCGCTGGATCCTGCTGGTTGCGAGCGCGCGCTTCCCTCTTGGGTTGGAGCCTTCAGGATCGCAAAATATTCGCCTGCGCGCTGTGAAGTTTGCCCAGGAATTGTGTCAAACAGCGAGATAATCTTTGCGTTCCCTGGGGACAATGTTGCAGCCGGGGCCGCTATTTGACCAGACGTAACACGTCGCGAAAGCGCGGGTGCTCGCAGGTTTCCATCCACTCGAAAATCGCCATTTCGGTGGTGACGATATCCGCGCCATGCGCCCGCGCGCGGCGCAGCGCCGCATGATGGTCGGACGGCTTGCGCGAACCCGCCGCATCGGACACCAGCACGGCGCGATAGCCCATCTCGGTCAGCCCGATCACGGTCTGCAGCACGCAGATGTGCGCCTCGCAGCCCGTCACCAGCACGGTCTTGCGCGCGGCCGGCAGCCAGCCCTCGAAGCCCGGCTCGCGCGCCGACGAGAAGTGCATTTTCTGGAAGGTCGATTGCACCAGTTCGGCCAGCGGCGCCACGGTCACGCCCAGCATCTTGCTGTGATGCTCGGTGGCGACCACCGGCACCTCCAGCAGCCGCGCGGCCTGGGCCAGCTTGACGTTGGCCGCCAGGACCGCATCGCCGTCGTGGATCACGGGCATCAGGCGGCCCTGCATGTCGACGATGAGCAGCGTGGAATCGGAGGCTGGCAGCAGCATGGGGGATCTCCAGGAAAGCGGGCGCGGCAGCGAGCGCCGCACGGTTGACTCAATGATATCGCGGCGCCCGGCGATGGCCGAGTGAATGGCTACAGGTGAAAACTGAAAGATCACTCGGGATCATCGCGGATTGCCCCTGGCCGTCTCGGGATGGCATTCAGGGTGGGCGAACTTTCTCCCAAGCCGGCGAGGCGTTTGGCGGCCTCTCTCTGCACGAGTTGCCTCAACGCGCTTTGCACAAGCGCTGACGTAGCCTGGATTCCCGTGTATGAATGCGCCAATTCAAGCAACTCGTCGTCCAGCGTCACGGTGGCGCGCATGTCGATCTCCTGCATGGCGAGTGAACAGGGATGCACCTCAAACGAGGAGGGCCTTCATTCCACCATCCAAAAAAAACCCGGCACGAACGGGCCGGGATTTTCGGACTGCCTAACAGGACGCCTTAATTCAAGGACACCCTGCTTCAAGAACGCCTTACTTCAGCGCCTTGTACCGCAGGCGCTTGGGCTTGGCGCCCTCGTCGCCCAGGCGGCGCTTCTTGTCGGCTTCGTATTCCTGGTAGTTGCCGTCGAAGAACACGACTTGCGAGTCGCCTTCGAACGCCAGGATGTGCGTGGCGATGCGGTCCAGGAACCAGCGATCGTGGCTGATGACCATGACGCTGCCAGGGAACTCCAGCAGCGCGTCTTCCAGGGCGCGCAGCGTTTCGACGTCCAGGTCGTTGGACGGCTCGTCCAGCAGCAGCACGTTGCCGCCGGCGATCAGCGTCTTGGCCATGTGCAGGCGGCCGCGTTCGCCGCCGGACAGCTGGCCCACGACCTTGTTCTGGTCGCCGCCCTTGAAGTTGAAGCGGCCCAGGTAGGCGCGCGAGGACATCTCGAACTTGCCCACCGTCAGCAGGTCGGCGCCGTCGGCCACGGCGTCGAACACGGTCTTCTTGTCTTCCAGCGCGTCGCGCGACTGGTCGACGTAGGCCAGCTTGACGGTCTGGCCGATCTTGACCTCGCCCGAATCCGGCTGCTCGCGGCCCGCGATCATGCGGAACAGCGTCGATTTACCGGCGCCGTTGGCGCCGATGATGCCGACGATGGCGCCCGGCGGGATCTTGAAGCTGAGGTTGTCGATCAGCAGGCGGTCGCCATAGGCCTTGCTGACGTTGTTGAATTCGATGACCTCGTTGCCCAGGCGCTCGCCCACCGGAATGAAGATTTCCTGGGTTTCGTTGCGCTTCTGGTATTCGTAGGACGACAGTTCCTCGAAGCGGGCCAGGCGCGCCTTGGCCTTGGCCTGGCGGCCCTTCGGGTTCTGGCGCACCCACTCCAGTTCCTTCTTGATGGTCTTCTGGCGGGCCGACTCGGAGGCCTCTTCCTGCTTGAGGCGGTCTTCCTTCTGCTCCAGCCAGGAGCTGTAGTTGCCCTTCCACGGAATACCGTAGCCGCGATCCAGTTCCAGGATCCATTCGGCGGCATTGTCCAGGAAGTAGCGATCGTGGGTCACGCCGACGACAGTGCCGGGGAACTTGTGCAGGAACTGCTCCAGCCACTCCACGCTTTCGGCGTCCAGGTGGTTGGTGGGCTCGTCCAGCAGCAGCATGTCGGGCTTGGACAGCAGCAGGCGGCACAGCGCCACGCGGCGCTTCTCGCCGCCGGACAGCTTGCCGACGATGGCGTCCCAGGGCGGCAGGCGCAGCGCGTCGGCGGCGATTTCCATCTGGTGCTCGATGTCGGCGGCGCCGCGGGAGGCGGCGGCGATGATGGCTTCAAGCTCGGCCTGCTCGGCGGCCAGCGCGTCGAAATCGGCGTCCGGCTCGGCGTAGGCCGCATAGACCTCGTCCAGGCGCTTCTTGGCCGTGACCACCGCGCCCAGGCCTTCCTCGACGGCCTGACGCACCGTGTGCTCGGGGTTGAGCTGCGGTTCCTGCGGCAGGTAGCCGATGTTCAGGCCCGGCATGGGGATGGCTTCGCCTTCGATCTCGCGGTCCACGCCCGCCATGATCTTCAGCAGCGTCGACTTGCCCGAGCCGTTCAGGCCCAGCACGCCGATCTTGGCGCCAGGAAAAAACGAAAGGGAGATATCGCGCAGGATCTGCCGCTTCGGCGGCACGATCTTGCCGACGCGGTTCATGGTGTAGACGTATTGGGCCATGGGCTCGTATCGGATATGAGACTGGGAAACCGTCGATTGTAGGCCGGAACCCTTGCGGGCGCGCGACAGCGGCCGCGCGCCCTTGAGTGCCTCCCCGAGCGCGCCCGTCTCAGGACGATTTGCACAGGGACGGATCCTGCTCCGCCGCCTTGCGCCGCGCCTTCGCGGGCCGCCCCGCGCGCATCTGCGCCAGCATCACGCCGGCCAGCGCCATGGCGCCGCCGACCAGGTGGAACAGATGCGGCTTTTCGCCCAGGAAGGTGGCGGCGATCGCCACGGTGACCACCGGCATCACGTTCAGGAAGATGCTGGCGCGGTTCGGCCCCAGGTGACGCACGCCCTGGATCCACAGGAACGGCGCGAACAGCGACGGGAATACGCCGGCGTAGAGCACCAGCGGCAGGTTGTCGGCATTGAGCGGCGACGGCGGCGCCAGCAGGAAGGTCGGCAGCAGGAACAGCGTGCCGAAGGCGATCTGCGCGTACAGCGATTGCCACGGCCCCAGCGGCAGCGCCCACAGGCGCAGCAGCACGCCATACAGCGCATAGGCCAGCGCGGCCACGCCCATCAGCAGGTCGCCCGGATTGGCGCCCACCTGCAGCAGCCGGGCCGGATCGCCCTCGCCGATCAGCAGCGACAGGCCGGCCAGCGACACCAGGCCGCCCAGCAGCGCCATCAGCGTGGGCCGCTCGCGCAGCACCAGCGCGCTGACCACGATGGTGAGCAGCGGGATCATGGCGGTGATGATGCCCATGTTGGTGGCGGTGGTGGTCGACGCGGCCACATAGGCCAGCCCCTGGTACAGCGCCATCGCCAGGCCACCCAGCACGGCCAGCTTGGGCCAATGGCGCAGGATCTGGGCGCGCTGCGCCCAGGCGCCCGGCAGGGCGAAGGGCGTGAGCAGCGCGCCGGCCAGCGCCCAGCGATAGAAGCCGATGGCGGCGGGCGCGATGAGGCCGGCGGACATCTTGGTGACGATCATGTTGACCGACCAGATCAGGGCCGCCAACAGCGGGAAGAACAGGTAACGGGCGGGAGGATGGGAAACGGAAGCTTGCTGCATGATGCGCTCTTGCGGGAACGAGCGCTCAGTGTAGGACTTGTCTGACTCCAGGCATATAATGAATTTCAGACAAAGCACGCTCGAATCCGGACATGGACCCCGCTTCCTCCGCCCAGCTGGCCAGCCACCTGCCCTACCCGCTGGCCTGCCGCATCCTGCATTTCACGCCGCATTCCAGCATGGCGCGCCACCGCTCCGATTGGGGCGAATTGAACTTCGCCATCTCCGGCATCATGGAGATCGGCATCGAAGGCGTGCTGTACCTGTCGCCGCCGCAGTACGCCATCTGGATACCGCCGGGCGTGTCCCACTGCTGCCAGAACGAGGGCGAAGTCCACTACGCCTGCATCGACATCCCGGCGGCGGCCTGCGCCGGCCTGCCGGCCGCTCCCTGCACGCTGGAGATCAGCCCCGTCATGCGCGCCGTGCTGGCCGATTTCGAGCGGCGCGGCATCACCTATCCGGATACGCCGGAAGACCGGCGCATGGCGCAGGTGGTGATCGACCAGACGCGCCAGGCGCGCGCCTACGCCAGCTATCTGCCGTCCACCACCGAGCTGCCGCTGGCCCCGATCCTGGCGGCGCTGCAGCGCGAGCCCGGCGACAAGCGCGGCGCGGCGCACTGGGCCGCCACCGCCGGCATCACCGAGCGCACGCTGCTGCGCCACTGCCAGCAGCATCTGGGCATGTCGTTCAACGACTGGCGCCAGCGGCTGCGCGTGGTCAGCGCGCTGGGCATGCTGGACGCGGGATTGCCGGTGCAGGATGTCGCGCGCCGGCTCGGCTACAGCACGCCCTCGGCGTTCATCGCCATGTTCCAACGACTGACCGGGGAATCGCCCGACAGCGCGCGGCGGCGCAGCGGCGACGCGCCGCGGGCATCGGCGTAGGACATTGCGGGCGATCCGCCGCCCCCGGCTGGCGGCGCGCGCCCTGCGAACCGCGTCATCCACGCGTCCGATGCAAGGCACGGCCGAACGCGCGACAATAGCGCCTGACCCGAATCCCCAAGCTACTCAATCTCATGCAGCGCCGCGCCATCAGAGCGCGGGCGCGCCCAGGAATCCTCATGTCCGCCTCCGCCACGCCTCCCGCCTCCTTGACCCGTTTCAGCTCGGCCGAGCTGGACATGCTGGCCAAGACGGCCGACGCCCTCAGCGCCTTCCTGGGCAAGCCCGTGCTGGCTGAAGTCGTGTTGGGCGAGGAAGGCACCGAATGGGTGACTTTCGGCGTGCCGCTGGACGAGAAGGCCGAAGCCGACGAATCCCAGGTCCATGTGCAGCTGGGCGGCCCCGGCGCGCGCCTGCTGGGCAATCGCGGCGGCCTGCCGCCGGCCGACGACGACACCTACGACTGCCTGTACCTGTGGGCCATCCAGATCACGCTCGGCGAGGGCGAGCGCTTCGTCAAGCTCGACCATGATGGCGAAGAGTCCGCCTGGTCGGACAGCCTGGAAGACGTGCTGCCCTTCGCGCTGAGCGAGGATCCGGACCTGGCGCAGGACGACGAGGATGATGAGGACGAAGACGATGAAGACGACGACCGCGACGGCCACGCGCATCCGCACGACTGCGACGATCCCGACCATCGCCACTGAACGCGCGACGGCTTCAGCGTTTTCCCTGTATTGACCGTGCAACTTTCCGATCGGTAGTATCCAGCCATCATTCCTGCCGCGCGCCAACGATGTCGGCGGCGGGATACGGCACCGAAGCCCTCAACGAGCCTTGCGCTCGTTGAGGGCTTTTTTCGTCCCGACGTTCCGTGAAGGAGAGCGCATCATGCTGTATCACAGTTCAAGACCGCTGCGTACGGCATTGGCCGCCGCACTCAGCCTGTCCGCCTCGATGGCGCTGGCCGCCGATCCCGTCAAGCTTGGATTGCTGGAAGACGCATCCGGCAATTTCGCCATCGCCACCATCGGCAAGATCCACGCGACCGAACTCGCGGTCGAGGAAATCAACGCCAAGGGCGGCATCCTGGGCCGCCCCATCAAGCTCATCGCCTATGACACGCAATCGGACAACACCAAGTTCCAGGAACTGGCGCGCCGGCTGATCCAGACCGACAAGGCCGACGTCATCTTCGGCGGCTTCTCCAGCGCCTCGCGCGAAGCCATACGCCCGATCATGGACCGGGCCAAGCAGCTCTACTGGTACAACAATCAATACGAAGGCGGCGTCTGCGACAGCAACGTCTTCGTCACCGGCGCGGTGCCCGAGCAGCAGTTCTCCACGCTCATTCCGTGGATGATGGAAAAGTACGGCAAGCGCGTGTACACCATCGCCGCGGACTACAACTTCGGGCAGATCTCGGCGGAATGGGTGCGCGACATCGTCAAGCGCAACGGCGGCGAAATGGTGGGCGAGGAATTCATTCCGCTAAGCGTCTCGCAGTTCGGCCAGACCATCCAGAACATCCAGAAGGCCAAGCCCAGTTTCGTCATGACCCTGCTGGTCGGCGCCAACCAGGCGTCCTACTACGAGCAGCAGGCGGCGGCCAACCTGAACCTGCCCATGGGCAGCTCCGTCAACGTCGGCCAGGCCTACGAGCACAAGCGCTTCAAGGCCCCCGCGCTGAAGGACATGCACGTCACCGCCAACTACGTGGAAGAGGTCGACTCGCCGGCCAGCGCCGCCTTCAAGCAGCGCTTCCGCGCCAAGTTCCCGAACGAGCCCTACATCAACCAGGAGGCGGCCAACGCCTATGACGCGGTGTACCTGTATAAGGCGGCGGTCGAACGCGCCAAGTCCACCGACCAGCAACTGGTGCGCAAGGCGCTGGAAGAAGGCGGCATCTGCACCGACGGGCCATCGGGCAAGGTCTGCATCGATCCGAAGAGCCATCACCTGAGCCACACCATCTACCTCGTCCGCGTCAAGGACGACCATTCCGTCGAGATCCCGAAGGTCTGGAACGACGTGCAGCCCTACTGGCTGGGCGAAGCGGGATGCAATCTGCCCGCCAAGCCCGACCAGAAGCAATACACGCCGTCCAATCCGCCCAAGAAGTCCTGAAGCCTTGCGGCCCGACGGCGCATCGCCGGCGGGCCGCGACGATTGAAGCGAGTCGGTCATGACGGTCATTTCGGCAATCTATTCGGTGGTCTACCAGTTCGGCGACAACTTCGCCTACCTGGTCCTGGCTGCGCTCGGGCTGGCCGTGATATTCGGCCTGATGGGCGTCATCAATCTGGCGCACGGCGAATTCATCATGTGCGGCGCCTACGTCACCATCCTCTGCGCCAAGCGCGGCGTGCCCCTGCCCGTCGCAATGCTGCTGGGCGCCCTGGCGGCGGGCGCGGCCGGCGCGCTGATCGAACGGCTGTTCATCCGGCGCCTGTACGGACGCCTGTTCGATTCCGTGGTCGCCACCTGGGCCATCAGCCTGATCGTCCAGCAGACCATGCTGCTGCTGGCCGGACCCTCGATCGAAGGCATCGCCACGCCGTTCGGCTCGTTCACGCTGGGCGAGTATTCGTTCTCGACCTATCGCGCCGTGCTGCCGCTGGTGGCGCTGACGGTGCTGGCGGCGCTGTACGGGCTGTTCTTCCATACCCGCTACGGGGTGCGCGCCCGCGCCACCATGCAGAATCCGGACATGGCCCGCTGCCTGGGCCTGCGCACCGACAGGCTGTACACGCTGACCTTCGTGCTGGGCGCCGCGCTGGCGGGCCTGACCGGCGCGCTCTACGCGCCCACCATGACCGCGGTGCCGACCATGGGCACCAGCTTCATCGTGCAGGCCTTCGTATCGGTGGTGGTGGGCGGCGCCAATGTGCTGGCGGGCACCGCGCCCGCGGCGGCGGTGCTGGCCGCGATCCAGACGACGCTGTCCGCGGGCTATGGCCAGCTGTTCGGACAGATCGGCCTGCTGCTGGCCGTGATCGTCGTCATCCGGGTCATGCCGCAAGGCCTGGGCCACCTGTTCAACCGTGGCCGATGAGGGACGCGCCATGCCGACACTGAATCTCTCCCGCCCCGCGCCCGCCCTGCCGTCGGCAAGCGGCGCGCTGCTCGCCGCGCCCTGGGGGCTGGCCTTTGTGCTGCCCCTGCTGCTGGACGGCACCGCGACCGGCAATCTCGCCTATTGCCTGGTGTGGGCCTTTTCCGCGCTGGGACTGGCGCTGATGTGGGGGCACGGCGGCATCCTGTCCTTTGGCCAGACCGCTTTCTTCGGCATCTCCGGCTACACCTACGGCATCGCCACGCTGAACTGGGGCGACAGCTGGGGCGCGACCTGGGGCGGGCTGGCGCTGTCGCTGGCCGCCAGCATCGCGGTGGCGTTCGCGCTGGGCTACATGATCTTCTACGGCCGGATCAAGGGCGTGTTCGTCGGCATCCTGACGCTGTCGGTGACGCTGGTCCTGGAAACCTTCATGGCGCAGACCGCCGGCCCGCAATGGGTGGTCGGCGAAGCCCGGTTGAACGGCTACAACGGCATGTCCGGCATGCCGCCGCTGTCCCTGCCCTGGGGCGACGGCGCCTACGCGCTGGAGGGCGTGCCCTTCTACTACCTGGTGCTGACGCTGCTGCTGCTGGCCTACCTGGCCGCCCGGCTGCTGCTGCGCTCGTCCTTCGGCCTGACGCTGGCAGCCATCCGGGAGAACCCGCAGCGCGCCGAAATGCTGGGCGTCGACATACGCAGGCACCAGATGCTGGTGTTCGTGTTCGGCTGCACCCTGGCCGGGCTGTCGGGCTCGCTCTACACCATATGGGGCTCCTACATCACGCCGTCGGCGATGGGCCTGACCGCCGCCGCCATGCCGGTCATCTGGGTGGCCACATCCGGGCGCGCCAGCATCGGCGGCGTCATCCTCGGCACCGCCGCGCTGGTCTGGCTGTCGCAATGGCTGGCCATCTATGGCAGCCAGTACGCGCTGATCCTGATGGGCGTGATCCTGCTCATCGTGGTGCTGGCCATGCCGCAGGGATTGCTGCCCTGGCTGGCGCGGCTGCCGGAACATATCAGGGGCGCGGGCCGCAAGGGGAGCCGGGCATGACGGCACAATTCCTGCTCGAAACCCGGGGCCTGGGCAAGCGCTTCGGCGGCGCCCAGGTCATCAACGGCATCGACCTGCGCATCCAGGCCGGCGAGATCCGCTGCGTCATCGGCCCCAATGGCGCGGGCAAGAGCACCTTCTTCAAGCTGCTCACCGGCGAGCATCGCCCGAGCGCGGGCAGCGTGCGCTTCCTGGGCGCCGACCTGGACCGGGTGCTGCCCCACCAGCGCATCCGCATGGGCATGAGCATCAAGTTCCAGATCCCCGGCGTGTTCCCCGCGCTGACGGTGCGCGAGCATCTGCGCCTGAGCCTGCATTGCGCAGGCGACGGCGCGACCGGCTCGCAGGACCGGCTGCTGCGCCAGTTCATGCTGGAGGCGGAAGCGGAAAAACGGGCCGGCGCGCTGTCGCACGGCAAGAAGCAATGGCTGGAGATCGCCATGGCGGTATCGCTCAAGCCCAGGCTGCTGCTGCTGGACGAACCCGTGGCCGGCATGTCGGTCGACGAAACCCGCGACACCGGCGAGCTGCTGCTGCGGCTGCGCGAAGATGGACTGACGCTGATGGTGGTTGAACACGACATGACCTTCGTCAAGCAGATCGCCTCGGAAGTCACGGTCCTGCACGGCGGCAGGCTGTTCGCGCAAGGCCCCGCGAGCGAGGTGCTGGCGCGCGACGACGTGGCCGATATCTACCTGGGGAGACGGCCATGACCGCCCTGCTCGAGGTGCGCGGCCTGACTTGCGGATATGGCGGCGGCATCGTCCTCGACCGGCTGTCGCTGACGCTGGAACCCGGCAAGGTGATGGCCTTGATCGGCCGCAACGGCGTGGGCAAGACCACGCTGATGCGCGCCCTGATCGGCCTGCTGCCGGCCACGGCCGGAGACGTCCTGCTCAACGGCTCGCCCTTGTCGGCGCTGCCGCCGGATGCCCGCGCGCGCTCCGGCATCGGCTATGTGCCGCAGGGCCGGGAGATCTTCACCGCCCTGACCGTGCGCGAGAACCTGCTGGTCGGCACGAGCGCGGCGCCGACCGCCGCGGCATCGACCGCACTGGAAGCCGTGCTCGATTACTTCCCGGTGCTGCGCGCGCGGCTGGGCCAGCGCGCCGGCACCATGAGCGGCGGGGAACAGCAGCAGCTGGCCATCGCCCGCGCGCTGGCCTCGTCGCCGCGCCTGCTGCTGCTGGATGAGCCGTCCGAAGGCGTCCAGCCATCCATCGTCGACCTGATCGCGCGGACGCTCGCCCGCATTGCCGCGAGCACCGGCATCGGCGTGCTGCTGGTCGAGCAGGACATCGGCATGGTGCAGCAGGCGGCCGACCGCTGCGCCGTGATGGACAAGGGCCGGATCGTGAATGAACTGGACCGCGAACAGATCGCGGACATGGAACTGATGCGCCGCCAGCTGGCGCTGTGAGCAAGACAGCAAAGGGAGAACCGCAATGAAGTCGCAGTGGCTGCAAGACTCGATCATGATGACGCGCGGCGTGGGCGCCCGGCGCGAGCCTCGGGTGCATCACCTGACCGAGGCGCTGCAATCGTCCTATCACTACACGATCGGCCCTTACTCCGCGCCGGTGTTGCACGTGCAGCCGGGCGACCGCGTCGTGGTGGAAACGCGCGATGCCTTCGAAGGCAAGATCAAGGAAGAATCCGACAAGCCGTCGGAACTGCTGACCATGCCGTACCTGAATCCCCAGAACGGCCCCATCATCGTCGAGGGCGCCGAAAAGGGCGATGTGATCGCGGTGCACATCGAGAAGATGTCGCCGCGCGGCGCCGATCCGCACGGCTTCTGCTGCCTGATACCGAACTTCGGCGCGCTGACCGGCACCGACTACACCGCGCTGCTGAACGAACCTCTGCCGGAGATCGTCCGCAAGATCAAGATCGACGAGGAAAACGTCTACTGGAGCCGGCGCCATACCCTGCCCTACCGGCCGCACATCGGCACCTTGAGCGTGTCGCCGGAAATCGATTCGATCAATGCGCTCACGCCCGACAACCATGGCGGCAACATGGACGTGCCCGACATGGGTCCGGGCAGCATCACCTATCTGCCGGTGCGCTCGCCCGGCGGCCGCCTGTTCATCGGCGACGCCCATGCCTGCCAGGGCGACGGCGAGGTCTGCGGCACGGCCGTCGAATACGCCAGCACCACCACCATCCGCGTGGACCTGATCAAGCAATGGCAGATCGACTGGCCGCGCCTGGAGAACGCCGACGCCGTGATGAGCATCGGCAGCGCGCGGCCGCTGGAGGACGCCACCCGCATCGCCTATCGCGAACTGGTGCGCTGGATGGCGGCCGACTATGGCTTCGATCAATGGGACGCCTATATGCTCTTGAGCCAATGCGGAAAAGTCCGGCTGGGCAACTTCGTCGATCCGAAGTACACCGTAGGGGCGATGATCTCCAAGCACTACCTCAAATAATCCTCCCCTTCTCCTTCCGTCCACATCCATGACAGGTTCCGCACCGTTCAAGATCGGCCTGCTGGCCTCCCAGCGCGGGGCCACGGCCGAACTGGAAATGTCGCAATGGCGCGGCGCGCAGCAGGCGCTGGCCGAGATCAACGCGCGCGGCGGCGTCAATGGCCGCGAGCTGTCGGCGATTCACTACGACCCGGAATCGGACCCCGCGCGCTTTCGCAAGCTGGCCGAAAAGCTGCTGGTGGAGGACGGCGTCAACGTGATCTTCGGCGGCTACACGTCCAGCAGCCGCAAGGCCATGCTGCCCGTGGTCGAGAAACACAACCGGCTGCTGATCTACTGCCAGCAGTACGAGGGTTTCGAGTTCTCCGAGAACATCGTCTATAGCGGCGCCTCGCCGAACCAGAACGGCGTGCAGCTCGCGGACTTCATGAGCGAGGTCTATGGCGCGCGGGTCTACATGGTCGGCTCCCGCTACGTCTACCCCTACGAATGCAATCGCACCATGCAGGAGCTGCTGCTGCAGCGCCCCGAGGGCGCGGTGCTGGGGGAGCGCTACCTGGACCTGACCGCCGACCCGGCCCAGTTCCAGGACGTGGTGGCCGACATCATCAAGAAGCAGCCCGACTTCATCTTCTCCACGGTGATCGGCAAGACCATTCCCTATCTGTACCGCGCCTACCGCGAGGCCGGCCTCGATCCGGACAGGATGCCGATCGGCAGCCTGAACACCTCGGAAACCGAAATCCGGATGATGGGCGCGGATGCGGCCGCGGGGCACTACACCTCGGCGCCTTATTTCCAGTCGGTGGACACGCCGGAGAACCACGCCGCCCTGCGGCTGCATGCGCAGCGCCACGGCGCGGAATGCCCCACCGACATGAACTGGGAGGCGGCCTACTATCAGGTGCACATGTATGCGCGCGCGCTGGCGCTGGCCGGCACGGACGACTACGAGGTCATCACCCCGCACCTGTACGGCGCGGAGTTCTCCGCGCCGCAGGGACGCATCCGGCTCGATCCGACCAACCACCACATGTCGCTGTATTCCCGCATCGGCCGCGCCGGCGCGGACGGCCAGTTCCGCATCGTCCGCCAGTCCGCCCAGGCCGTGCCGCCGGATCCTTACATGGCGATGCAGAAACGGGGAGACTGGGTCACCAAGTTCTCCACAAGGGGATGACGGTGAATCCACGGCCTGACGGCGTCCAGCGCAGCCTGACAAGCTGGATCCTCAACCGCGGCCTGCGGGTGGTGGTGCTGCATCCCGACGATGCCGACGGCGCGACGCTGACCGGCCACCTGATGCGTATGGGCTTCCAGGTCCAGGCCTTCTGGCCGCCGCCGGACGAATTGCCGGACAAGGTCGACCTGGTGTTCCGGGCCTTGCTGCTGGACGCGCGCGAACCGCAGGACGCGTGGCAGGGACCGGCATCGCCGCCCCTGATCTCGGTGATCGGCTACGAAAGCCCCAGCTTCATCGACCAGGCCCTGAAGATGGGCGCCGACGCCGTCCTGACCACGCCGATACGGGCCACCGGCCTGCTGGCGACCATCGTCTGCGCCCTGCAGCACGCCAAGCGCCAGCGGCAGCAGGCCGACCGCATCGCCAAGCTGGAACAGAAGCTGGCGGGCACCCGTCACCTGGCGCAGGCCAAGGCCATCCTCATGCGCATGCACGGCATCGGCGAGAACGACGCCTACGAGATGCTGCGCACCCAGGCCATGTCCAACCGCGTCACGGTCGACGACATCTGCCATTCGATCATCCAGACCTGCGAGATGTTCGAGCCCAAGCGCCGCGAGGCGGGCTGACCGCCGTCGGATCCTGAGGGCGAATGCGCAGCGGCCCCGGCCGTGAATGGCCGGAGTCCATGGATCACACCGTGATCCGCCCCTCCCGCACCGCATGACAAGCCACCACCGCCGGCCCGGCCGCGAGCGCCTGCGGCGCCTCGGTCTTGCAGCGCTCGTTGGCGTGCGGGCAACGCGGATGGAAGGTGCAGCCCGACGGCGGGTTCAGCGGATTGGGCACCTCGCCCGCCACCGCCGTGCGCGGCTTGCCGGCGCCGTTGATGTCGGGAATCGCCTCCAGCAGCATGCGCGTGTACGGATGACGCGGCCGCGCGAACAGCTCGTCGCGCGGCGCGACCTCCACCATGCGGCCCAGGTACATCACGCCGACGCGGTCGGCCACGTGATGCACCACCGCCAGGTTGTGCGAAATGAACAGATAGGTCAGGCCCAGCTCGCGCTGCAGATCCTTCATCAGGTTCAGCACCTGCGCCTGCACCGACACGTCCAGCGCCGAGGTCGGCTCGTCGCAGACCAGGAACTCCGGATTGACCGCCAGCGCGCGCGCGATCGAGATGCGCTGGCGCTGGCCGCCCGAGAACTGGTGCGGATAGCGGCCCTGGTCGGCCGGATCCAGCCCCACCTGCTTGAGCAGCTGGCCCACGCGCGCCGTGCGCTCGGCCGGCGTCATGGTGGTGTGGGTCAGCATGGGCTCGGCGATGATGCGGCCCACGCGCCAGCGCGGATTCAGGCTGGCATACGGATCCTGGAAGATCATCTGCAGGCGCTTGCGCATGGCCCGGCCGCCGGATTCGGCCATGCCGGCCAGGGGCTGGCCGTCGAAGCGGATATCGCCGCGCGTCAGGCCGTACAGCCCGACCAGCATGCGCGCCACGGTGGACTTGCCGCAGCCCGACTCGCCCACCAGCGCCAGCGTCTCGCCGCGCGCGATGTCGAAGGACACGCCGTCGACGGCGCGCAGCATGACCTTGGGCTTGCCGGACAACTTGCGCTCCAGCCACGGCGGCGACACGTCGAACCAGCGGGCCGCGTCCCGGACTTCTACCAACGGGTGAGTGCCGCTCATGCCGCCACCTTTTCTTCATGCAACCAACAGGCGGCGCGGGAAGTGCCGGCCGCCATCAATTCAGGACGATCCTGCGTGCAGCGCGGCAGCTTCTGGCCGCAACGCGGATTGAACGCACAGCCCGTCGGGATGGCGTTCAAGCGCGGCATGCTGCCGTCGATCTGCACCAGCCGCTGGGCGTGGCTATCCAGCGCCGGGATCGAGCCCATCAGGCCGGCCGTGTAAGGGTGACGCGGCTTGTGGATCACGTCGGCCACCGGGCCGATCTCGGCCACGCGGCCCGCGTACATCACGGCGACGCGGTCGGCGGTCTCGGCGATCACGCCCATGTCGTGGGTGATCAGCATGACGGCCGTGCCCTGCTCGCGGCACAGGCGCTTGAGCAGTTCGATGATCTGCGCCTGGATCGACACGTCCAGCGCGGTGGTGGGCTCGTCGGCCACCACCAGGCGCGGCTCGGCGGCCAGGGCCAGCGCGATCACCACGCGCTGGCGCATGCCGCCGGAGAACTGGTGCGGATAGTGGTCGATGCGCTCGCGCGCCGCCGGGATGCCGGTGGCCGCCAGCAGTTCGACCGCCCGCGTGCGCGCCTGCGACCAGCTCAGGTCCAGGTGCGTGACGATGGTCTCGGCCAGCTGCCGGCCCACGGTGTACAGCGGATTCAGCGAGGTCAGCGGATCCTGGAACACGGCGCCGATCTCGCGGCCGCGCACGCGGCGCATCTGCTCGTCGGGCAGGTTGTCGATGCGGCGGCCGCCCAGCAGGATTTCACCGGCAGCCACGCGCCCCGGCGGCTCCAGCAGGCCGATGATGGCCGCGCCGGTCAGCGACTTGCCGGCGCCGGATTCGCCGACCACGCCCAGGACCTCGCCCGCCTCGATCGAGAAGGACACGTCGTCCAGCGCGCGCAGCGTGCCGCGGCGCGTGGGGAACTCCACGCGCAGGTTGCGGACTTCAAGTAATGCGCTCATGGAAAAACCTCAATTCAGTCGCGGGTTGAGCGCGTCGCGCAGCCAGTCACCCAGGAGGTTGACCGACAGCACCAACAGCACCAGCGCCAGTCCGGGGAAGATGACGATCCACCATTCGCCGGAGAACAGGAAATCGTTGCCGATGCGGATCAACGTGCCCAGCGACGGCGACGTCGGCGGCACGCCCACGCCCAGGAACGACAGCGTCGCCTCGGTGATGATGGCGGTGGCCAGGTGCACCGTGGCCAGCACCAGCACCGGTCCCAGCACATTGGGCAGCACGTGGCGGAACATGATGACGGGCGAGGCCACGCCGATCACGCGCGCGGCCTGCACGTATTCGCGGTTCTTCTCCACCAGGGTGGAGCCGCGCACCGTGCGGGCGTACTGCGGCCAGCCGGCAAGCGCGATCGCGCCGACCAGCACCGGGAAGGCGATCACCTCGTGCAGCTCGCGCGGCACCGCGGCGCGCGCCACGCCGTCGATCAGCAGCGCTATCAGGATGGCCGGGAACGACAGCTGCACGTCGGCCACGCGCATGATGAAGGCGTCGATGCGCCCGCCCGCGTAGCCCGAGACCAGGCCCAGCACGATGCCGATGACCATGGACAGCGCCACCGCGGCCAGGCCGATCAGCAGGGACACCCGCGTGCCGTACAGAATGGCCGAGTACAGGTCGCGGCCCTGGCTGTCGGTGCCCAGCAGGTAGGTCGGCTGGCCATTGGCCTGCCAAGCCGGCGGCAGCAATGCGTCCAGCAGTTCCACCTTGGTCAGGTCGAAGGGATTGTGCGGCGCCACCCAGCCGGCGCCAAAGGAACCGATCAGCAGCAGCGCCAGCAGGATGGTGGCGGCGATGGCGACCGGGGCGCGGCGCCAGGCCCAGGCCAGGTCGCTGTCCCACCAGCGTTTGAGTACGGCGCGCATCAGTGAGCCCCCCCGGCGCGGGTCATCCCGGCGCGCAGGCGCGGGTCCACGACGAAATACAGAAGATCGACGATCAGGTTGATCACCACGAAGACCAGCGCGATCAGGCACAGATAGGCGGCCATGACCGGCACGTCGGCGAATTGCACGGCCTGGATGAACAGCAGGCCCATGCCCGGCCACTGGAACACGGTTTCCGTAACGATGGCGAAGGCGATGATGCCGCCCAGCTGCAGGCCGGTGATGGTGATGACGGGCACCATCGTGTTCTTGAGCGCGTGGCCGAAGTGGATGGCGCGGCGCTTGAGCCCGCGCGCACGGGCGAACTTGATGTAGTCCGAACGCAGCACTTCCAGCATTTCCGAGCGCACCAGGCGCAGCACCAGCGTCATCTGGAACAGCGACAGCGTGATCGACGGCAGGATCAGGTGCTTCCAGCCATCGGCCGTGAACAGGCCCGACGACCACCAGCCCAGGCTGACGGTCTCGCCGCGTCCGTAGCTGGGCAGCCAGCCCAGCTGCACCGAGAACACCAGGATCAGCAGGATGCCGATGAGGAAAGTAGGCAGCGACACGCCCAGCAGCGAGCCGGCCAGCAGCAGCTGCGACAGCATGCTGTTGCGCTTGAGCGCGGTATACACGCCCAGCGGCACGCCGACCACCAGCGCCAGCACCGCCGCGACCAGCGACAGTTCCAGCGTGGCCGGCAGGCGCGACTTCAGCAGCGAGGAAACGGGTTCGCTCTGGCGCAGGGAGATGCCGAAATTGCCCTGCGCGGCGTTGGCGACGAAGTGGCCGAACTGGACGACGGCGGGCTCGTTCAGGCCCAGGCGCTCACGCAGCTCGACGCGTTCGGCGTCGGTGGCGTCCTGGCCCAGCATGATGGTGACGGGATCGCCGACGTATTGAAATAGCACGAATGCCAGCAGCGCGACGGTGAGCATCACCGCCACAGCCTGCAGCAGGCGGCGGAGTATGAAAGCGAACATAGGCGGAAAAAGGCAGGCAGGCGGCGCGCCTCAGCGCGCCGCCTGCGGGTTGGCCTGAATCAGTCGACCTTGACCCAATCGGCGACCAGACGGTTGTCGGCGCGATGGATGACGGTGACGTTCTTGCGCATGGCCCAGGGAATGACCTGGTCATGCAGGGGGATGTGACCGAAGTCCTTGGCGTGGCCTTCCAGCACCTTGATGATGTCGGCGTCGCGCTTGGCGGCGTCGGTCTGGGTCTTGATGCTGTCGATGACGGCGTCAAGCTCCTTGTTGCTGTAGTTGCCCAGGTTGTACATGCCGTCCGCGCCCTCGCCCTTGGTGCGGATCAGGTTCTGCAGCGTGTACATGGCGTCGAAGGTCGGCACGCCCCAGCCGAACAGATAGGCGCTGGTGTCGAACGACTGCACCTTGGGGAAGTAGGTCGAGCGCGGCATCGCGTTCAGCGTGGCCTTCACGCCGACCTTGGCCCACATGCCCACCACCGCCTGACAGATCGCCTCGTCGTTGATGTAGCGATTGTTCGGGCAGTCCAGCGTGAAGTTCAGCGTGCCGTCATAGCCGGCTTCCTTCAGCAGGGCGCGCGACTTCTCGGGATCGTAGGGCACGCGCTTGTGGACCGATTCGGCCCAGCCGTGCACCTGCGGCGCGATCATGGTGCCGGTGGGCGCCGACAGGCCGCGCATCACGGCGCGCTTGATGGCGTCCACGTCGATGGCGCGGTACAGCGCCTCGCGCACGCGGATGTCCTGGAACGGGTTCTTGCCCTTGATGTTCGAGTACTGCAGCTCGGGACGCTTCTGGTCCAGGCCCAGGTAGATGGTGCGGTATTCGTTGCCCTCGACCACCTTGGCCGACTGGCGCAGGCGGTCCAGGTCCTGGGCGGCCGGGTCCAGCACGAAGTCGATCTCGCCGGACAGCAGGGCCGCGGTGCGGGTGGCGTTCTGCTTGATCGGGGTGAACACCACCTCGGTCACGTTGCCGACCTTGCCGGCCTTGTTCCACCAGTCCTTGTTCTCTTCGAACACGGTGCGCACGTCGACTTCGCGCGTCTTCAGCTTGTAGGGGCCGGTGCCGTTGGTGTTGCGGGCGCCGTAGGTCTCTTCCTTGTTGACGTAATCCTGCGGCTTAGCGATGTTGTGCTTTTCCGCCCAGGCCTTGTTCATGATGAACACGTTGGTCAGCTGGCGCAGCAGCACCGGGTTCGGCGCCGACGTTTCGACCTCGAGGGTCAGGTCGTCGATCTTGCGCGCTTCCTTGATGCCGGTCGTGTAGGCCTTGTAGTTCGAGGTCGGCGCCATGGCGCGGTGGATCGAGAACACCGCGTCGTCGGCGGTGAAGGCCGCGCCGTCGTGGAACTTGACGCCGGGGCGCAGCTTGAAGCGGTACAGCGTGGGCGAGACCTGCTCCCACTCCGTGGCCAGGCGCGGCACCACCTTGAAGGACTTGTCGTAGTCCACCAGCGGTTCGTACACATAGCTGTTGGCGGCGATGGTCATGCCTTCGTTCTGCGAGTGCGGGTCGAAGGTGAGGATGTCGCCCTGGGCGGCCCAGCGGAAAGTCTTGGCCTGTCCGATCGAGGGCACGGCCACGGCGGCGGCGATCGCGATAGCAATCAAAGTGCGGCGCATAGGTTCAACTCCTGACTGTAGTCTGAAAATACCGGCGCGATATTGCCTAGCGCCGGAACCCGCGTCAATTCAGGGTTTATGCGTACCGGAGACGGTTTTCAGAGAGAGGAACAAAACAGGGACGCATATGCTCGTAACAAAATAATTGAAGCGAACAGCGTTCGATCAAACACGCGACGCGCGACATTCCCGGAAAGCGGAACTCGGCCGGCATCCGGACGCTCAATCCTCGTCCGTTTCGGCCGTCGCCATCTCCAGCGGCACGTGCTCGGTCATCAACACTTCCAGCATCTCTATCAGCAACGTCGCCCGTTCTTCGCCGAACGGCGCCAGCACGGCCTTCTGATGCTGCAAGGCCTGTTCGCACAGGCCCGCGATCAGATTGCGGCCCTTGGTGGTGATGCACACGCGCGTCTGGCGCCGGTCGGCGCGCACGCCGGTGCGCTCGACCAGGCCGTCAGCCTCCATGCGTTGCACCACCTTGCTCAGCGTGGGCTGCTTGGTGATGGCCAGCACGGCCAGCGTGCCGATGGTCTCGCCGGCGCTGCCTTCCAGGCTGGCCAGCACCCGCCATTCCGTGACCGACAGGCCGGCCGCGCGCACCTGCAGATGGAACTCGGCGGAAATGCGCTGGCTGGCCTGCGCCAGCAGATAGGCCAGATAACCGTCGACGAAACGCCCGCCGCCGGCGCCGGCCTGAATGCTCTTCTGCTTCTGCCACGCCATGTCTGTACGCTCCCGCGCCCGATTGTTCGAGATTGTCATGCCCGTCCCGCATGCTTGCCGCGGACCATCGGCACGCGCATTGCACCACGGCGATGCGCGGCCGCGCCATGATGTGCCGCAATGCTGTTGCGCAGCACAGGGTATACCCGGAATCGCAACCCGTTTTTGCACAGTATCGGGGCGGATTGGCGGGTCAACACCTAAAGGATAGCCAGTATATACACCCTTGTTTTAGCGTGATATTTTTTTGATTCCATGAAATTTCATCTTTTTTGTTGACAGCTAAAAAGTTGACTTCTAAAGTATTTTTTAGAACATGGATCCGCGACCATTCGATGTTGCGGAGCAGCAAGGCGCAAGGACCCGCGCAGCGGTCCGCGACTAGGGGTTCGAGATGGCTGAAAGGTCCTTCAAAAAAGAAGTCCAGCAATTGCGCATCGGCGCGGGCGAAGAGTTCCGCGGCGAGGGCATCCTCGCGGTCACCAAGGCCCTGCTGCAGTCCGGCGTGGGCTATGTGGCCGGCTACCAGGGTTCGCCCATCTCGCACCTGATGGACGTGCTGGCCGACGCCAACGAGATCCTGCAGGAACTCGGCGTGCACTTCGAGGCCAGCGCCTCGGAAGCCACCGCCGCCGCCACGCTGGCGGCCTCGGTCATGTATCCGATCCGTGGCGCCGTCACCTGGAAATCCACGGTCGGCACCAACGTCGCCTCGGACGCGCTGGCCAACCTGGCATCCGGCGGCGTCACCGGCGGCGCGCTGGTGATCGTGGGCGAGGACTACGGCGAAGGCTCGTCCATCATGCAGGAACGCTCGCACGCGTTCGCCATGAAATCGCAGATCTGGCTGCTGGACCCGCGCCCCAATCTGGAAAGCATGGTCAAGGCGGTGGAAGACGGCTTTTCGCTGTCCGAGGCCAGCAAGACGCCGGTGATGCTGCAGCTGCGCATCCGCGGCTGCCACGTGCACGGCCGCTTCATCGCCAAGGAAAACAAGCGCCCCGCCTTCAGCCTGGCGCAGGCGCTGGAAAGCCCGGCGCGCGACACCAGCCGCATCGTGCTGCCGCCCGCGTCCTTCCTGCACGAGCAGGAAAAGATCAAGGACCGCTGGCCCGCCGCCATCCGCTATATCAAGGAACACAAGCTCAACGAGCATTTCGACGGCGACCAGTCCGACATCGGCCTGATCCTGCAGGGCGGCCTGTACAACGGCGTCATCCGCGCGTTGCAGCTGCTGGGCCTGGCCGACCACTTCGGCAACAGCCGCATCCCGCTGTACGTCATGAACGTGACCTACCCCGTCATCGAGGACGAGGTCATCGACTTCTGCCGCGACAAGCGCGCCGTGCTGCTGCTGGAGGAAGGCCAGCCCGACTACATCGAGCAGAACCTGCACGCGGTGCTGCGCAAGGCCGGCATCGCCACGCAGCTCTCGGGCAAGGACGTGCTGCCCATGGCCGGCGAGTACACCACCCAGGTCATGCGCGAGGGCCTGCGCGAATTCCTGCGCCGCAACCGCCCCGAATTGCTGCAGACGCATCCGGCCGTGGCCGCCGACGCAGCCGCCGCCAGCGCCGCCCAGCCCGAGATCGTCGAGATCGCGCGCGCGCGGCCCGCCAGGCCCGTCGAGCAGCCCATCACCTTCCACAAGCATGTCGAGGGGCTGGCGGCGGTGGTGCCGCCGCGCCCGGCCGGCTTCTGTACCGGCTGCCCCGAGCGCCCGATCTTCTCGGCGCTGACGCTGGCGCAGGAAACGCTGGGCCAGCACCATATTTCCTGCGACATCGGCTGCCACCTGTTCTCGATCCTGCCGCCCTTCAACCTGGGCGCCACCACCATGGGCTACGGCCTGGGCGCGTCCAGCGCCGCGGCCTTCAACGTGCCGGCGGCCAAGCGCCCGATCTCCATCATGGGCGACGGCGGCTTCTGGCACAACGGCCTGTCCTCGGGCATCGGCAACGCCGTGTTCAACAAGTACGACGGCGTCATCGTCATCGTCGACAACTACTACGCGTCGGCCACCGGCGGCCAGGACATCCTGTCCTCGCGCGCCGAGAACCCCGACCGCTCCACCAACAACCCCATCGACCGCGCCGTGCGCGGCGTGGGCGTGCAATGGGTGCGCACGCTGGATCGCACCTACGACGTGGCCAAGGTGCGCGCCACCATCGAGGAAGCGCTCACCACCGACGTCAAGGGCCCCAAGGTCATCATCGCGCAGTCCGAGTGCATGCTGAACAAGCAGCGCCGCATCAAGCCGCTGTTCAACAAGGCGGTCAAGGAAGGCAAGCGCGCGGTCAAGGAACGCTTCGGCGTCGACCCCGACGTCTGCACCGGCGACCACGCCTGTATCCGGCTGTCCGGCTGCCCCTCGCTGACCGTCAAGGACAACGGCGATCCGCTAAAGGAAGACCCGGTCGCGCACGTGGAAAGCAGCTGCGTGGGCTGCGGCAACTGCGGTGAAGTGGCCCATGCCGCCGTGCTGTGCCCCTCGTTCTATCGCGCCGATATCGTCCACAACCCCACCGGCGGCGACAGGTTCTTGGCCCGCGTGCGCGGGGCGG
>NZ_JCBANH010000022.1:0-80639 GCF_059760925.1 Achromobacter sp. 1011791174 | reverse complement strand
CGCGCGCCGCCTCGCCGATCAAGATCGCCGTCCTGGTCCTGCGTGGCCAGGGCGGCGGCGTGCTCGCCGACTGGATCGTCGACATGGCCGAGCACGCCGGCTGGTGGGCGCAGACCACCTCGGTGCCGGGCGTGGCCCAGCGCACCGGCGCCACCATCTATTACCTGGAACTGCTGCCCGAGGCCGACGTCGAACGCGCCGGCCGCGCGCCCGCGCTGGCGCTGATGCCCACGCCGGGCGACGTGGACCTGGTGGTGGCGGCCGAACTGATGGAAGGCGGCCGCGCCATCCAGCGCGGCCTGGTCACGCCCGACCGCAGCGTGCTGATCACGTCCTCGCACCGCAGCTACGCGGTCAGCGAGAAATCCGCGCCCGGCAACGGCATCGCCGATCCGAACAAGGTGCTGGAGGCCGGCCGCGCCGCCGCCAAGCGCTTCATGTGCTTCGACCTGCAGGACCTGGCCGACCGCGCCGGCAGCGTCATCAGCGCCAGCCTGTTCGGCGCGGTCGCCGGCAGCGGCGCCTTGCCCTTCTCGCGCGATGATTTCGAGGCCACCGTGCGCCGCGCCGGCCTGGGCGTGGACGCCAGCCTGCGCGCCTTCGCGCTGGGCTTCGACGCCGCCGCCCAGGCACCCGAGCAGCCCGCGCCCATCGACCTGTCGCGTCCCGTGCCGGCCGCGCCGGAACAGGCCGCCAACGCGCGCACCCAGCCGCTGCTGGACATGATCCGGCGCGACTTCCCCGCCTGTGCCCAGCCCATGCTGACGGCCGGCGTGCGCCGTCAGCTCGAGTTCCAGGACCTGGCCTATGCCCGCGAATACCTGGAGCGCATGAAGGCGCTGCGCGACCTGGACGCGCGCCACGGCGGCGAGGCGCGGCAATGGGAACTGACCTGCGCCGCCGCCCGCTACCTGGCCACGGCCATGGCCTACGACGACGTGATCCGCGTGGCCGACCTGAAGACCCGCGCCACGCGCTTCGAACGCGTGCGCCAGGAAGTCGGCGCGCGCCCGGACCAGCTGGTCTACACCACCGAATTCATGCACCCGCGCCTGGAGGAAATCTGCGGCACCCTGCCCGCCGGGCTGGGCCGCTGGCTGGAAAACTCCAAGGCCTTCGGCGGCTTCGTCGAGCGCCGCCTGGGCAAGGGCCGCCGCATGCGCAGCGGCACGCTGGGCGGCTTCCTGATGCTGTACGCGCTGGCCGGCATGCGACGCTTCCGCCGCGCCACGCTGCGCCACCAGATCGAGAAGGCCGGCCTGGAGCAATGGCTGGATCTGGTCGCGCGGCTCGCGCCGCGGGACTATGCGCTGGCCGTGGAAACGGTCAACTGCCGTCGCCTGGTGAAGGGCTACAGCGACACCCACGTGCGCGGCGGCGGCAAATACCGCCAGCTGCTCGCGGCCGCCGAGAAACTGGCCGGCCGCCCCGACGCGGCCGCCAGCCTGCGCGCGCTGCGCGAAACGGCCCTGGCCAACGAGAAATGCGGCCCCATGGAACGCCAGCTGGCCGACCAGCTGGCGGCCTGAGACTCCCCGACGAATCACGCAAGAGGCAAGCGCCGTGCAAACCCTGAAACTCATCGTCCGCGAAGTCCGGCAGGAATCGCCGCTGATCCGTTCCTTCCGCCTGGCGCGCGAGGACGGCGGCGCGCTGCCCGCCTTCGGTCCGGGCGCGCACCTGAAGATCTCCGTCCCCGGCCTGCGCGAGCCGCGCAGCTATTCGCTGGTGCAGCTGACGCCGGACGCCGGCTGTTTCGCCGCGCCCGGCGAATACCGCCTGGGCGTGCGCCTGGAGGAAGACAGCCAGGGCGGCTCGCGCCACATGCACGCGCTGGTCGAGGGCGACACGCTGGCCGCCGAGGGCCCGCGCAACGACTTTCCGCTGCACGAAGCGCCGGCCGGCGACGATCCGGTGCTGCTGATCGCCGGCGGCATCGGCATCACGCCGGTGGCCTCGATGGCCGCCGCGCTGCGGGCCGCCGGCCGCGCCTTCCACCTGCATTACTGCGGCCGCAGCAAGGACCAGCTGGCCTTCGTGCCCGAGCTGCAGGCGCTGGCCGGCGACAGCCTGTCGCTGCACGGCGACGACGATCCCGCCAGCCGCTTCGACCTGCAGGCGCTGCTGGACGCCGCCTCGCCGCGCCAGCACCTGTACGTCTGCGGCCCCAAGGGGCTGATCGACGCCGTCATCGCCGGCGCCAAGGCCCGCCACTGGCCCGACGCCCACGTGCATTTCGAGCTGTTCGCCACGGCCGCGCCGCAGGCGGGCGACCAGCCCTTCGAGGTCGAGCTGCGCCAGTCCGGCCGCGTGCTGACCATTCCCGCCGACAAGACCATCGTCGACGTCATGGAAGAGGAAGGCTGCGATCCCATGTACGACTGCAAGCGCGGCGAGTGCGGCGTCTGCCAGGCCACCGTGCTGGAAGGCGAGCCCGACCACCGCGACTACTACCTCTCGGACACCGAGAAGGCCAGCGGCAAGATCATCCAGATCTGCATCTCGCGCGCCAAGTCCGCGCGCCTGGTGCTGGATCTCTAGGAACACCCAGCCGCCGCCCCAACCAAGGAAGCGAACCGACATGGCCAAATACCGCGACAACCCCGACGCCATCCGCGCCCTGCTGCGCGAGACCGAGGTGCACCGTGACCTGTTCATCGACCAGGAGCTGTTCGAACTGGAGATGGAACGGCTGTATGCCAACACCTGGGTCTATGTCGGCCACGACAGCCAGGTGCCCAATCCCGGCGACTACATCACCACCACCGTCGGCAATCAGCCCGTGGTCATGGTGCGCCACGGCGACCGCTCGGTGCGGGTGCTGCACAACCGCTGCCCGCACAAGGGCACCATGGTGGCCGGCGAGGCCTGCGGCAATACCGGCAAGTTCTTCCGCTGCCCCTATCACGCCTGGACCTTCAAGACCGACGGCAGCCTGCTGTCCATCCCGCTGAAGAAAGGCTACGAGAACACCGGCCTGGATCAGTGCGAGGCCAGCCAGGGCATGGCCGCCGTCAAGGACGTGCGCAACCACCGAGGCTTCGTGTTCTGCCGCCTGAATCCCGAGGGTCAGTCCTTCGAGGACTTCTTCGGCGAATCGCTGACCACGCTGGACAACATGGCCGACCGCTCGCCCGAGGGCCGACTGGAGGTCGCCGGCGGCGTGATGCGCTACATGCACCGCTGCAACTGGAAGATGCTGGTCGACAACCAGACGGACACCTGTCACCCCATGGTCGCGCACGAGTCCTCGGCCGGCACCGCCGTCAAGGTCTGGGAGCAGGCGCCCGCCGGCACGCCCAAGCCCATGGCGGTGGAGCTGTTCGCGCCCTTCATCTCGCCCTATGAGTTCTTCGAGAACATGGGCATCCGCGTATGGGAAAACGGCCACGGCCACACCGGCGTGGCCGACTCGATCCACGCCGCCTACTCCGGCGTGCCCGGCTACTGGGAAGCCATGACGGCGGCCTATGGCGAGGAACGCGCCAAGCAGATCCTGGGCGATGTGCGCCACAACACCGTCTATTTCCCCAACATCATGGTGAAGGGCCCGATCCAGACGCTGCGCGTCTTCAAGCCCATCGCCGCCGACCGCACGCTGGTCGAATCCTGGACCTTCCGCCTCGTCGGCGCGCCCGACCTGCTGCTGGAACGCACGCTGATGTACAACCGGCTCATCAACGCGCCCACCTCCGTGGTCGGACACGATGACCTGGAAATGTACGAGCGCGCCCAGGACGGGCTGCAATCGCGCGCCCGCGAATGGGTCAACGTCGGCCGCCTCTACTCGCCCGACGAACTGGGTCGAAAAAACGTCGTCACCAACGGCACCAACGAATGGCAGATGCGCAACCAGTACCGCGCATGGGGCCGCTACATGACCGGACAGGAGGCTTGAATGGCCGTCAGCGACCGCGAACTGATCGATTTCGTCTACGCCGAGGCGCGCATGCTCGATGAGCTGCGCTTCGAGGACTGGCTGGACCTGTACACCGAGGACGGCCATTACTGGATGCCGCTGGCCCACGGCCAGACCGACGCCAAGCTGCACGCCTCGCTGATGTATGAGGACAAGCTGCTGCTGCGCGTGCGCGTCGAGCGGCTGGCCGGCCAGCGCACCTTCTCGCAGCAACCCAAGAGCCGCTGCCACCATCTGCTGCAGGCGCCAACCGTCGAGCACGGCCATCCCGAATCCGCGCCGGCCGAAGGCCGCCACGTGGTGCGCACCGCCTTCCACTACGTCGAGACGCGCCAGGACGCGCAGACCCTGTATGCCGGCTGGACCACGCATCACCTGGTCGAGCAGGACGGCGCGCTGCGCATCCGCCTGAAACGCGTCGACCTGGTGAACTGCGACGCCGCCTTCGGCAACATCCAATTGTTCATGTAGGAGCCGGTCGTGAGCGCGACAGTCCATCAAGCCTTCCGCGACAGCGCGGCCCGCCACGGCGCCCAGCCTTTCCTGTGCATCCTGCCCGAAACGGCCGAGGCCTACGGCATCGCCGCCGGCGAGCTGGCCTATGGCGCGGCCGCCGAGGCCATCGAGACGCTGCGCGCCGCCTATGCGCGCGCCGGCTACGGCCACGGCCACCGCGCCGGCCTGCTGCTTGAAAACCGCCCCGCCTTCTTCCTGCACTGGTTCGCGCTCAACGCGCTGGGCGTGTCGGTGGTGCCCATCAATCCCGACCTGCGCGCCGCCGAACTCGAATACCTGACCGGCCACTCCGAAATCGCGCTGGCCGTGGCCCTGCCCGGCCGCCACGCTGACTTGCAGGCCGCCGCCGCGCGCGCCGGCCGCGAGCTGCGCGTGATGGGTCCTGACGACGCGCCGCCCGCCGCGCCCTTTGCCGCGCCGCTGGCCGGCAGCGAGCCGGGCGAGTTGAGCGAATGCGCGCTGCTGTACACGTCCGGCACCACCGGCCGGCCCAAGGGCTGCATCCTGCCCAACCGCTATTTCCTGCACGCCGGCGGCTGGTACGCGCGCATAGGCGGCCTGGCCGCGCTGCGCCCCGGCCAGGAACGCATGCTGACCCCGCTGCCGCTGGTGCACATGAACGCCATGGCCTATTCCGCCATGGCCATGGTGCTGACGGGCGGTTGCCTGATCCCGCTGGACCGCTTCCACCCGCGCAGCTGGTGGGACAGCGTGCGCGACTCGCGCGCCACGGTGCTGCACTACCTGGGCGTGATGCCCGCCATCCTGATGAAGGCCGAGCCCTCGCCCAAGGACCCGCAGCCGGGCATCCGCTTCGGCTTCGGCGCGGGCGTGGACCGCAAGCTGCACGCGCCCTTCGAGGCGCGCTTCGGTTTCCCGCTGCTGGAAGCATGGGCCATGACCGAGACCGGCGCGGGCGCCGTCATCATCGCCAACAAGGAGCCGCGCCACATCGGCAGCAGCTGCTTCGGCGCCGAGGAAGACGACGTGCAGGTACGCATCGTCACCGACGCGGGCGTCGAGGCCGCCACGGGCGAACCCGGCGAGCTGCTGGTGCGCCACGCCGGCGACGATCCGCGCTACGGTTTCTTCGCCGGCTACCTGAAGGACGCCGCCGCGACGGACGAGGCCTGGGAAGGCGGCTGGTTCCACACCGGCGACATCGTGCGCCGCGAGGCCGACGGCGCGCTGCGCTTCGTCGACCGCAAGAAGAACGTGATCCGCCGCAGCGGCGAGAACATCTCGGCCGTGGAAGTCGAAAGCGTGCTGATGCAGCACCCGCTGGTCAAGGCCGTGGCCGTGGCCGCCGTGCCGGACGCGGTGCGCGGCGACGAAGTGCTGGCCTGCGTGGTGCCGGCCGATCCGCTCGCTACCGACGCGGACCGGCAGGAAGCCGCCCGCGCCATCGTGCAATGGAGCCTGGAGCAGCTGGCCTACTACAAGGCGCCCGGCTACGTGGCCTTCGTCGACAGCCTGCCGCTGACCACCACCAACAAGATCCAGCGCGGCGAAATGAAGGCGCTGGCGCCCACGCTGCCCGGCACCGCGCACTGCGTGGACACCTGCGCGATGAAGAAGAAAAGCCCCGAGAAAGCCCACGCCGGAGCCGCGCGATGAGCCGCCTCGGCTATGACGGCGTGGTAGCGGCGCTGCCCGTCACCATTCCCTACGAACGCTACAGCACGCATGCCGCGCACTGGTGGCTGGGCCGCGCCCTCGGCGCGCTGATCCGCCAGGCCGGCCTGGCCAAGACCGACGTGGACGGGCTGTGCGTGTCCAGCTTCACGCTGGCGCCCGACAGCGCCGTGGGCCTGATCCAGCACCTGGGCATGAGCCCGCGCTGGCTGGACCACATTCCCATGGGCGGCGCCAGCGGCGTGGCCGCGCTGCGGCGCGCCGCGCGCGCCGTGCAGGCCGGCGACGCCGAGATCGTGGCCTGCATCGCGGGCGACACCAATCACGTGGACTCGTTCCGCAACACCGTCAGCCAGTTCTCGCGCTTCGCCCAGGACGCCGTGTATCCCTACGGCGCCGGCGGCCCGAACGCCAGCTTCGCGCTGCTGACCGCGCACTATATGCGCGAGTCCGGCGCCACCCGCGAGGACTTCGGCAAGCTCTGCGTGGCCCAGCGCGACAACGCGCTGCGCTACCCGCACGCGCTGATGAAGAAGCCGCTGACGCTGGAACAGTACCTGGGCGCGCGCGTCATCACCGATCCCATCCACCTGTTCGACTGCGTCATGCCCTGCGCCGGCGCCGACGCCTTCCTGGTGATGAGCGAATCGCGCGCGCGGGCGCTCAAGCTGCCCCATGCGCGCATCCTGTCCACCATCGAGCGCCACAACGCCTGGATCGACGACCCGATCCAGACGCGCGGCGGCTGGGCCATGGACGTGGACGAGCTGTACGGCATGGCCGGCTGCGCGCCCGCCGACATGGACTTCCTGCAGGCCTATGACGATTACCCGGTCATCAACCTGATGCAGATGGAAGACCTGGGCTTCTGCGCCAAGAACGAGGGACCGGAATTCGTGCGCCGCCACGGCTTCACCATCGACGGCAGCTTCCCGTTCAACACCAACGGCGGCCAGCTGTCCGTCGGCCAGGCCGGCGCCGCCGGCGGCTACCTGGGCCTGACCGAAGCGCTGCGCCAGCTGACCGGCACGGCCGGCGGCACCCAGGTGGCCGACGCCCGCGTCGGCATGGTGAGCGGTTTCGGCATGATCAACTACGACCGCGGGCTGTGCACCGCCGCGGCCATCCTGGCGCGGAGCGACGCATGACCCAGCCCCTGGCCAAGCCTCCCAAGAAAGACCCGGTCGCGCGCACGCGCCAGCCCACGCTGCCGCCCGGCTGGCGCAGCCGCGCCGCGCTGGGCCTGACCGCCGCCGCGGCCGAGGGCCGCTTCGAATTGCAGGTCTGCGCCGATTGCGGCGCGGTCCAGTATCCGCCGCGCGAAGTCTGCGGCGGCTGCCTGTCCGAACAACTGTCCTGGCGCGCGGTGGATCCGTCCGGCACGCTGCTGGTCAGCACCACGCTGCACCACAGCAACGACCTGTATTTCCGTGAGCGCCTGCCCTGGCGCGTGGGCACGGTGCGCATGAGCGCCGGCCCCTCGGTGGTGGCGCACGTGCACCAGGATTGCGCCGACGGCGCGCCGGTGCGGCTGGCGCTCAAGCTCGACCGCAGCGGCCAGGCCGTGATGATCGCCCTGCCAGAAAGGAACACGCCGAACATGGAAGACGACAAGACCCTGCGCGAAACCTCCTGCGACCCCAAGTTCCGCCGCGCCCTGATCACCGACGGCAAGTCGGCGGTCGGCCTGGCGGTGGCGCGCGCGCTGCTGGACGCCGGCTGCCCGATGGTGTTCCTGGGCGACCCGCAGACCTGGCGCCGCGACCCGGCCTACGACGCGCTCGCGACCGACGGCCGGGTGCAGACGCTGGCGCTGGACGTGACCGACACCGACTCGGTGGACCGCGCGGCGGCCTCCATCGGCGGCAAGGTCGAGATCCTGGTCAACACCGCCGACCTGGAGCGCGAAGGCGGGCTGATGCAGCGCAAGGACGTCAACACCGCGCGCGACGCGCTGGACGTGAACGTGCTGGGCATGATGCGCCTGGCGCAGGCCTTCGGCCCCGGCCTGTGCGCGCGCGCCGCCGACGGCGTCAACAGCGCCGCCGCCTGGGTCAACGTGCTGTCCATCTACGCCCACATGAACCTGCCCGCGCGCGGCATGTGGTCCGCCTCGAAGGCGGCCGCGCTGTCGCTGGCCCAGTGCCTGCGCGCCGAGATGCGCGGCGCCGGCGTGCGCGTGCTGAACGTGTTTCCCGGTCCGCTGGACCATGAGTGGGAACAGCGCACCCCGCCACCGCGCGTGGCCCCGGCCACCGTCGCCGCCGCCATCGTCAAGGCCCTGCGCGACGGCGTGGAAGACGTGTACGTGGGCGACGTGGCGCAGGAATTCCGCGCCCGCATGGCCGAGAACCCCAAGGGACTGGAGCGCGAGCTGGGCGCCTGACGCCCGGCCACGCCCCTAAACGCCTCGCGCCCCGCGCGGGACCGAGCAGCAACCAACAAGGAGACGCAGCATGAGCCAGAACATCCTCGCCCAATTCATGACCGAACTGGTCTCCGGCCGCATCCGGCTGGTGGACCTGACCGAGACGCTGACGCCGGAATTCCCCACCATCGTGCTGCCGCCGGAATTCGGCCAGGCCTGGCCGTTCCGCATCGAGGAGATCTCGCGCTACGACGAGCGCGGCCCGGCCTGGTACTGGAACAACTTCTCCTGCTCCGAGCACACCGGCACGCACTTCGACGCGCCGGCGCACTGGATCACCGGCAAGGACCAGCCCGACAACACGGTCGACACGATTCCGGTGGAGGCCTTCATCGCCAGCGCCTGCGTGATCGACTGTTCGGCCGAGGCGCGCGACAACCCCGACTTCCTGCTGACGATCGATTTCGTCAAGCAGTGGGAAGCGAAGCATGGCCGCATCCCGGCGCTCTCCTGGGTGCTGATGCGCACCGACTGGTCCAAGCGCGCCAAGCCGGCCGAGTACCTGAACATGAAGGAAGACGGCGCGCATTCGCCCGGCCCGGACGCGGACGTGGTGCCCTGGCTGATCAAGGAGCGCGACGTGCACGGCTTCGGCACCGAATCGGTCGGCACGGACGCGGGGCAGGCCCAGCACCTGGATCCGCCGTACCCCTGCCACTACTACATGCACGGCAACAACCGCTACGGCCTGCAATGCCTGACCAACCTGGACCAGCTGCCGCCCACGGGCGCCGTGATTTTCTCGGCGCCGCTGAAGATCCGCAGCGGCTCGGGCAGCCCATTGCGCGTCCTGGCCATGGTGGCATGACCCACCCCCGAAGCGCCTGCGGCGCTTCCCCCTCCAGGGGGCGGCGCTGCGGACCGGCAAAGCCGGCTCCGCGCGCCCCCGCTCGCAGCGTCTCAAGACTGAATGAACTCGCTGCCAACACACAGCGCGATCAACAACCGACATGACAGGCAGGAACAACGCCATGAACCAACCTCAAGCAGCCATCGTCACCGGCGGCAGCGCCGGGATCGGCGCCGAGATCTGCCGCGCCATGCTGGACGCCGGCTATGACGTGATTTCCATGGCGCGGCGCGCGGGCGAGATGAGCCATCCGCGCCTGACCCACATGCAGGTGGACCTGCTGGACGAGCAGGCCACGGCCCAGGCCGCCGCCGAGGCGGTGGCGCGCCATCCGGTCAGCCACGTGATCCACAACGCCGGCGTGATCTGGCCCAACCTGCTGCCCGACGTCACGCAACAGGAACTGCACGGACTGACGCAGATCCACCTGGGCGCGGCCATCAGCCTGGTGCAGGCCGCCCTGCCCGGCATGCGCGAACGCGGTTTCGGCCGCATCGTGATGATGTCCTCGCGCGGCGCGCTGGGCCTGCCCACCCGCACCGCCTATTCCGCCACCAAGGCCGGCATGATCGGCATGGCGCGCACCTGGGCGCTGGAGCTGGCGCCGCATGGCATCACCGTCAACGTGGTCGCGCCCGGCCCCATCCAGACCGACATGTTCTACGACGTGATCGAGGCCGGCAGCGAGCGCGAGAAGCAGATCGCCAACGGCATTCCGGTCAAGCGCCTGGGCCGCTCGGACGACGTGGCACGCGCGGTCATGTTCTTTTCCGATCCGGCCAACAGTTTCATCACCGGACAGACGCTGTACGTCTGCGGCGGCGCCAGCGTCAGTTCGATCACGATCTGAGGCTCGTTGCGCTACGGGTTTTGACGGATAGGTAAGCGCATGCGCCGCGTCTACAGTGCATTGCCTTGCCGTTCGTCCTCCGGCGGCCCGCCGCCGGCGCTGCGCCACCCGCCGCAGTCTCCGCAACACCGGCTGTCCCCAACGGTCAGCCGCAACAAACTCTGCTCCCACTCCGGAGGTTTTGCCATGCTGTCGAAGAAGCTCCCCCTGGCCGCCGCCCTCGCCGCCGCAGCGCTGTTCTCCCTGCCCGCGCTGGCGCAGGTCAAGGTCGGCGTCGTGTCCTCGTCGACCGGCCCCACCGCCCTGGTCGGCATCCCCCAGAAGAACACCGTGCCGCTGCTGCCCAAGAAGATTGGCGACCTGACGGTGGAATACATCTCGCTGGACGACGCCAGCGATTCCACCAACTCGGTCACCGCCTTCAAGAAGCTGATCTCCGAGCAGAACGTGGACGCGCTGATCGGCCCCTCGGGCTCGCCCAACGCCATGGGCGTGATCCAGTTCGCCGCCGAGGCCGGCGTGCCGATGCTGGCGCCGGTGGGCACGGCGGCCGTGGTGCTGCCGATGAATGAACAGAAGAAGTGGGTCTTCAAGACCACGCAGAACGACGACATCATCGCGCGCGCGCTGGTCGACCACATGGCCAAGACCGGCATCAAGACCGTCGGCTTCATCGGCCTGAACGATCCCTATGGCGAAAACTGGCACAAGGTGTTCTCGGCGCTGGCCGCCGAGAAGGGCATCAAGATCACCGCCAACGAACGCTACCTGCGCTTCGACAGCTCGGTCACCGGCCAGGCGCTGAAGATCCTGGCAGCCAAGCCCGACGCGGTGCTGGTGGCCGCCCCCGGCGCGGCCAGCGTGCTGCCGCAGACGACGCTGTTCGACCAGGGCTACAAGGGCAAGTTCTACCAGACCCACGGCGCGGCGCTGCCGGACTTCCTGAAGCTGGGCGGCAAGAAGGTGGAAGGCACGATCCTGGCCGCCAGCCTGATGCTGGTGCTGCCGGAAATGCCCGACAGCAATCCGTCCAAGAAGGTCGCGGCCGACTACATCGCCGCCTACGAGAAGCTCAACGGCTCCAAGCCCGCCACCTTCGGCGCCAACGTCTACGACGCCGGCCTGCTGCTGGAGAAGGCCATCCCGCAGGCCGAGAAGGCCGGCAAGCCGGGCACCAAGGAGTTCCGTAACGCGCTGCGCGACGCGCTGGAGCAGACCAAGGAGCTGGTGGGCACGCAGGGCGTCTACAACATGACGGCCGCTGACCACAGCGGTTTCGATGATCGCGGCCGCGAGCTGATCACCGTGAAGGACGGTAACTGGACGCTGGTGAAGTAGGCCCCCCCGAAGCGCTCACGCGCTTCCCCCCAGGGGGCATGCCGACGGACCGGCAAAGCCGGCTCCGTGGCATCCCGATGGGGGGCACCGATTTTTTTAGGTACGAGGGTGGCGTGCCTGCGTGCTTTGTCTTACCCGGAATTCTGCATGAATGCTCAGATCGCCCTGATACTCGGGCAGGACGGCATCACCAATGGCGCGATCTATGCGCTGCTGGCCTTGTCCATCCTGCTAGTGTTTACCGTTACCCGCGTCCTATTCATTCCGCAAGGCGAGTTCGTCGCCTTCGGCGCGCTGACCATGGCCTCGCTGCAGGCCGGCAAGCCGGTGGCGCTGGTGTGGCTGCTGCTGGCCTTCGCGCTGGCCGAAGCCGTCTGTGACCTGCTGGCCTGGCGCAAGCGGCCGGCGCGCATGCGCGTCTGGCGCATCGCCGCCAAGGCGGTCTACCCCCTGATCCTGGCCGCCCTGCTCTACCGGCTGCCGCTGGCGCAGCTGCCGATGGCGGTCCAAGCGCTGCTGACGCTGCTGCTGGTGGTGCCGATGGGGCCGCAGCTGTACCGCCTCTTCTATCAGCCGATCGCGGCCGCCTCCACGCTGGTGCTGCTGATCGTCTCGATCGCCGTGCACCTGGCGCTGGTCGGGCTGGGCCTGCTGGCCTTCGGCGCCGAGGGCGCGCGCACCGCGCCGTTCAGCGACGCCGGGCTGACGCTGGGACCGGTCAACGTCAACAGCCAGGCGCTGTGGGTGGTGGCGGTGTCGGCGCTGCTGATCGTCGTGCTGTACCAGTTCTTCGAGCGTTCCATGTACGGCAAGGCCCTGCGCGCGGCGGCCTTCAACCGGCTGGGCGCGCGCCTGATGGGTATCTCGCCGGTGTTCGCCGGCCGCGCCACCTTCTTCCTGGCGGCGCTGATCGGCACGGTGTCGGGCATCCTGATCGCGCCCATCACCACCATGTATTTCGACTCCGGCTTCATGGTCAGCCTGAAGGGCTTCGTCGGCGCCATCATCGGCGGACTGGTCAGCTATCCGCTGGCCGCCGCGGGCGCGGTGCTGGTGGGCCTGATCGAGGCTTTCTCCTCGTTCTGGGCCAGCGCCTACAAGGAAATCGTCGTGTTCACCCTGATCATTCCCGTGCTGCTCTGGCGCTCGCTCAAGAGCCATCACGTCGAAGAGGAAGAAGAATGAATCCCCGCTTCGTCCTCCTGGCCTTCCTGGCCCTGCTGGCGCTGGCGCCGCCATTCCTGCCGCCGTTCTATGTCACGCTGCTGAACTACATCGGCCTGTACGCGCTGGTGGCGCTGGGCCTGGTGCTGCTGACCGGCGTGGGCGGGCTGACCAGCTTCGGCCAGGCCGCCTTCGTGGGCCTGGGCGCCTACACCACGGCCATCCTGACCACGCGCGCCGACAGCCTGCCGTCCTGGCTGGGCTGGCTTGGCACCTCGCCCTGGCTGACGCTGCTGGCCGGCCTGCTGCTGACGCTGGTGGTGGCCTGGCTGCTGGGCGCGATCACGCTCAAGCTGTCCGGCCATTTCCTGCCGCTGGGCACCATCGCCTGGGGGCTGTCGCTGTACTTCGCCTTTGGTTCGATGGAAGGCCTGGGCGGACATACCGGCATTCCGGACATTCCCGCCATCTCGCTGTTCGGCAAGGCGCTGGACCAGGGCGAGACCATCTACTACCTGATCTGGGCCTTCCTGCTGCTGGCGGTCTGGTCCACCCGCAATCTGCTGGACTCGCGCGAGGGCCGCGCGATCCGCGCGCTCAAGGGCGGCCGCGTCATGGCCGAGTCGATGGGCGTGGACACGGCCCGCTCGCGCATGGTGATCTTCATCATCGCCGCGCTGCAGGCCTGCGCCTCGGGCTGGCTGTACGCGCACATGCAGCGCTTCGTCAATCCGAATCCGTTCGGCCTGCAGATGGGCATCGAGTACCTGTTCATGACCGTCATCGGCGGCGCGGGCCAGGTATGGGGCGCGCTGGTGGGCGCGGGCGTGTTCACCGTGCTCAAGCAGTGGCTGCAGGACCTGCTGCCCAAGGTGCTGGGCCAGACCGGCAATTTCGAGGTCATCGTGTTCGGCTTCGGCATGGTGCTGCTGCTGCACCGCGCGCGCAGCGGCCTGTGGCCCTTGCTGACGCGCTGGGTGCCGGTGCGCAAGGTCGAGCGCAAGCTGGACCTGGACGCCGCGCCGCTGCCGCGCAAGCCCATGCCGCCGCGCGGCGAGGTGGTGCTCAAGGCGGTGGACGTGACCCGCAAGTTCGGCGGGCTGGTGGCCAACAATGCCATGAACCTGGAGATCCGCGCGGGCGAGATCCTGGCGCTGATCGGCCCCAACGGCGCAGGCAAGAGCACCATGTTCAACCAGATATCCGGCGTGGACACGCCCACCTCGGGCCAGGTCACGCTGCTGGGCCAGCAGGTGGCCGGCGCCGGCGCGCGTCGCATCGCGCGGCTGGGTCTGTCGCGCACCTTCCAGCACGTGCGCCTGCTGGGCCGCATGAGCGTGCTGGAGAACGTGGCGATCGGCGCGCACCTGCGCGGCCATCGCGGCGTCATGCCGGCCGCCTGGCGGCTGGACCGCGCCGAGGAATCGCGCCTCCTGGCCGAGGCCGCGCGCCAGGTCGAGCGCGTGGGCCTGGGCCGGCATCTGCATGACGAGGCCGGCTCGCTGGCGCTGGGTCAGCAGCGCATCCTGGAGATCGCGCGGGCGCTGGCGTCGGATCCCTGCATTCTGCTGCTGGACGAGCCGGCGGCCGGGCTGCGCTACCAGGAAAAGCGCGAGCTGGCCGAGCTGCTGCGCAAGCTGCGCGCCGAAGGCATGGCGATCCTGCTGGTCGAGCACGACATGGATTTCGTGATGGGCCTGGTGGACCGCGTGGTCGTGATGGACTTCGGCGAGAAGATCGCCGAGGGCCTGCCCGCCGAAATCCAGCACAATCCGGCGGTGCTTGAAGCCTATCTGGGCGGAGTGGAATAAATGGCGGCGAAACTGCTGGAAGTGCAAGGCCTGCGCGTGGCCTACGACAAGATCGAGGCCGTCACGGGCGTGGACCTGGCGGTCGGCCAGGGCCAGATCGTGACCGTGATCGGCCCCAACGGCGCTGGCAAGACCACGCTGCTGTCGGCCATCATGGGCGTGCTGCCCTCGAGCGGACGCATCGTGTTCGACGGCAAGCCGCGCGAGCACGCCGAAATCGAGGAAATGGTCGCGGCCGGCATGAACCTGGTGCCGGAAAAGCGCGAGCTGTTCTCCGAGATGACGGTGGAGGACAACCTGATGCTGGGCGCCTTCGACCGCTACCGGCGCGGCCAGCGCGACCACGACGGCACGCTGGCCGAGGTCTATGACCTGTTCCCGCGCCTGCGCGAACGGCGCGGCCAGCTATCCGGCACGCTGTCCGGCGGCGAACGGCAGATGCTGGCGGTGGGCCGCGCGCTGATGGCCAAGCCCAAGCTGCTGATGCTGGACGAACCCAGCCTGGGCCTGGCGCCGCGCATCGTGCGCGAGGTCTTCCACATCGTCGCGCGCCTGCGCGACATGGGCGTGTCCATTCTGCTCATCGAGCAGAACGCGCGCGCCGCGCTGCAGGTGGCGGACTATGCCTATGTGCTGGAAACCGGCGCGGTGACGCTGGAAGGCCCGGCGGCGCAGGTGGCGCAGGATCCGCGCGTGGTCGAGGTCTATCTGGGGCTGGGGCACGGCGCGGCGGCGCAGGCGCCGGCCTGAAGCGGCGATCCTGGCATCCGCGCGCATGGGTCCCGGCGCCGGCCGCCGGGGAAACGGCTGGCGCTAGGCGATGCCCCGGCGCCGGTCGCGGCGGTACAGCGCGTAACCGAGCGGCCACATCAGCCCCACCATCAGCCGGCCCAGCGGCCGCGTCAGGCGGTAGGCTTGCACGGCCGTGGCCACGCCGGAGTGCTCCAGGTGCAGGCGGAACCGGGTGTAGCGCGCCGCCGCCATGATGAACTCGCGCGGCCGGTAGCGGAAGTATTCAAGATGGTGCTGCAGCATGTCCCAGGCCAGCAGGTACAGGCCCTGGGCATTGCTGCCCACCGCGACCGTGCCGCGGCTCAGGCTGTCCGTGCTGTCGTGGTAGACCCGCACCACCTGGTTGATGAAGCGGCTCAGATAGCCGGCGCGCGAGATCGCCCACCACACCAGGCTTTCCGGCACGAAACCGGCCACGTCCTCGGGGAAGGGAAACTTGCGCAGCACGCTGGTGCGCATGCAGCCGAACTTCTCGCCCTTGATGCGGTGGCGGAAATACACGTCGACGGCGGTGCTGTCGAACACGTCCTGCGGATAGCGGTCGCCGACGACGGAGCCATCGGGCCGGGCGCACAGGCCGGTCACGGCCACGTAGGAGTCGCGGCGCGCGGGCGGGATCGAGTCCCAGACCGACTTGAAGATCTGCAACGCGTCCGGCGGCATTTCGTCGTCGCTGTCCAGCCCGACGATCAGCTCGCCGCGCGCCTCGCGCACGCCGCGGTTGAACGCCGTTTTCTTGTGCTGGTTGTTTTGCCAGACATAGCGGATGGGAAACGCCGCGCGCGCCTGCCAGGCCAGCACCGAGGCGTGCGTGTTGTCCGTGGAGCCATCATCCACCACAACCCATTCGAAGTCCTTGAAGGTCTGCTGACAGAGCGACTCGTACACCCGGTGCAGCGTGCCCGCCCGGTTGTAGGTTGGGGTCAGAATGGTAAAGAACGGTGGTGTGTCGGCCATGCCTGCTATGCCCCTTTGCGATCGTCTGGGAACCGCTGCGGTCTTGATTTTGGTGTCTTCGTTGGTGTTTTCGCCTGAAGTTTAGGGGATATGCGCGTGCCCGCCCATGCCGCGGCATTTGAATTTGCAATCAAATCTGACAAGACGTCGTCTGATCTCCGGCGATCAACCAGGGCTCTCCGATCCGGGCAGCCGGAGTGGCGTAAACTCGGGCGGCAAAAACCGGAACGCCCATGGAAGCCCCGACCGTCCAGCTCAACGACATCGCCCTGTTTGTGGAAGTTGCCAAGCGCAAGAGTTTCAGCCTGGCCGCGCGCGCGCTGGACATGCCCACGTCCACCTTATCCCGCCGCATCAACGAGCTGGAGCGGGCCATCGGGCTGCGCCTGATCAACCGCAACACCCGCCGCCTGGACCTGACCGAGGCCGGCGCGGCCTACATGCGCCGCTGCCAGGGCCTGATCGACGAGGCCCGCCTGGCGCACGAACAGCTGCTGGCGCTGGCCGGCGGCCCGTCCGGCAACCTGCGCGTGTCCATGCCTTACAGCCTGGCGATCTGGCTGCTGCCCGAGATCATCAACGATTTCACCGAGCGCTATCCGGACATCGAATGCGAGTTCGACCTCAGCATGCTGACCGCCTCGGATACGCAGGGCACGCCGTTCGACATCATGCTGCGCTTCGGCCGCAACTCCGACTACAACCTGCCGCCCACGGGCGAGCAGGGCAATGGCGGCCATAGCGGCGCCGTGGTGCAGGAGCTGGTGCGGCTGGACAACTACCTGTATGCGTCCGACCGCTACCTGGAGCGCCACGGCGAGCCGCTGACGCCGCAGGACCTGAGCGCGCACCAGTGCCTGCGCACCACCATCGACGACGAGCATTCGCACTGGATGCTGCACAACGGCAGCATCAGCGAGATGGTGCCGGTCAGCGGCCACCTGGCCGCCAACAACATGAGCATCGCCGGCACGCTGGCCGGCCTGGACCTGGCCATCACCCGCATGCCCCACTGCCGCGCGCTCGATCCCATCATCAAGCGCAACTCGCTCAAGCGCCTGCTGCCAGGCTGGTCGGTGGACCCGATCTCCATCTACGTCACCTACCCGTCCAGCATCCAGCCGGCCAAGACGCGGGCGTTCATGGATTTCATCCTGCCGATGCTGGGCCCGGCGCAGTAAGCGCTGCGGGCGAGCCCGCTTGCCGGCGGCGCGCCGTCAGCGAGCGCTTACCCTGAACACCGGCCCCTGGCCGGATTGGCGACGCAGAGCGGAAACGACAAAAAACCCGCATGGCTCGCGCCAGGCGGGTTTTTTCAGATCAGGACGCGGACCTAGTCGGCCCCGCGTCTCGCGTCAGAGCTTAGACGCGCTTGATCTTTTCCAGCATCTTGAAGACGCCCTTGGGCGACTTGACGAAGAGGCGCTTGAAAGCCTTGCCCAGGCAACGGCGTTCCAGGGTGTTGCGACGGACGCGCTTGCGTTCTGCCATGTTGATTCTCCTGCGTAGTAGGTTGGCGGGTAGCCGGATTTGCGGGTATCGGATTTGCGAATCAGGCTGCGGCAACCGCAATTGGCACCCAGCCCATCGCCCGCACAACCCAGTCACCATCTAACGACAGGCTGGCGGAAAATTCGGATAACTTGGCATTTTAGCCTGAAATCCGAAAAACACGCCAACCGGCGCTAAAAGAGCCCAAATCCAAGGCGGATCCTACAGTTTCGCCTGGACCTGCTCCGCGCTGGGCAGGGGCTCGACCGCGCCATACCCCAGCGTGGACAGGGCCGCCGCCACATTGGCATAGCGCACCGCGTCCTCCCAGGAATCGCCCTTGCAGCGGCGGGCCAGCAGGCTGCCGGCGAAGCAGTCGCCCGCGCCGGTGGCGTCGACCGCCTCCACCCGCAGCGCCGCCACCGGCTTGCGCCCGTGGCCGTCGTCGATGATGGAGCCGTCCTTGCCCAGCTTGAGCACCACCACCCCGGTGGCGCCGGCGTCGCGGATCCAGTCCAGCGTGCGTTCCGGGTCGTCATTGCCGGTCAGGTGCTGCATGTCGTCCATGCTGGGCAGGAACAGGTCGGCCTGGCGCAGCGCCTCGCGCAGGATGGCGCGGGCGCGGTCCACCGGCCACAGGCGCAGCCGCAGGTTGGAATCCAGGCTGACCTGGACGCCGGCGGCATGGGCGCGCTCGATGGCGGCGAACACGGTATCGCAGGCCGAGGTGCTGATGGCCAGGCTGATGCCCGAGACATGCAGGTAGCGGGCGCGCTCGATCAGCTGGCCCTTGAGACTGGCCGGCGTCATGCGGCTGGCGGCGGAATCGCGCCGCAGGTAGCTGAAGGAATGGCCCTGCGGGCCGTGCTGCACGAAGTACAGGCCGGTATGGGCGTCCGGGTCCACTTCCACGCCGGACGTGTCCACGCCCTCGGCCTTCCACAGTTCCAGCAGCTGGGCGCCGAAGCTGTCCCCGCCCACCCGCGTCAGGTAGGCGCAGCGCGCGCCCTGGCGGGCGGCGGCGATGACGGCGTTGGAGGTGTCGCCGCCGAAGCCCTGCCGGTACTGCGGCTCGCCGGCGCGGGTCTGGTTGAGTTCGACCAGGGGTTCGCCCAGGGCGACGATATCGATATCAAGCATGGGCGGCCTCGCGGGTCTGGATGATCTGCTTGACCAGCGCGGCGGTGTCGCGCGCGGCGAAGGCGGCTTTGTCATAGAGATTGCTGCCGATGCCGACGATGCTGGCCCCGGCGGCGAAATAGGCGCCCATGTTGTCCACCGTCACGCCGCCCGTGGGGCAGAACACCGTGTCCGGGTAGACCGACTTGAGCGCGGCCAGGTGCTTGGGGCCACCGGTGTCGGCGGGGAAGATCTTCACCATGTCCACGCCCGCGCGCCGCGCGGCCAGCACCTCGGTGGGCGTGAAGGCGCCCAGCAGGCACAGCGCGCCGGCGGCATGGGCCATGTCCACGGCCTCGGTCGCCAGGGCCGGCGAGACCAGGAAGTCGGCGCCCGCCACCAGCGCCTCGCGCGCCTGGCTTTCGTCCAGCACGGTGCCCACGCCCAGCAGCAGCGCGTCGCCGTGCTTGTCGCGCAGCGCGCGCAGCAGGTCGGTCACGCCCGGGATGGTCCAGGTGAGTTCCAGCGTGGTGCAGCCGGCGGCCACCGCGACCTCGGCCGCATAGGCGGCGGCGGACGCGTCGGTATAGCGCAGCACGGGCACCACCCTGGCGGCCAGCAGGGCGGCCAGCTTGGAGGCGCGGGAATCGACGGAGGCGTTCATGGGGTTCCTTTGAATGGATTGCGGCGGGCGCGCCGATCAAGCAGCGCCGGATGCCACTGGCAGCATGGCGAGTTTGGCGGCGGCCGCATCGCGCAGCCGCAGCAGGGGATCGATATAGGCGGATTGCGGATCGTCGCGGCGGCGGAACAGCAGCGTGCTGACGCTGACGCCGGCCACCGGCCGGCCGCCCGCGTCGCGCAGCGCCACGCCGTAGCAGACGATGCCGGGCTCGTTTTCCTCATCGTCGACGGCATAGCCGCGCGCGGCGGTCTCGGCCAGCGCGGCACGCAGGGCCGGCAGGCTGGCCAGCGTGGACGGCATGCGCGCTTCCAGCGGCAGTCCGTCCAGCAGCCGTTCGCGCTCGGCCTCGCCCAGCGCGGCCAGGTAGGCCTTGCCCACGGCGCTGGAATGCAGGGCCACGCCCGCGCCCACGCGCGACACCATGCGCACCGGACCGGGACTTTCCAGCTTGTCGATATAGACCATCTCGGCGCCGGCGGGCACCGCCAGGTGCACGGTCTCGCCGGTGGCGTCGCGCAGCGCCTGCAGCTCGGGCGCCAGCGCGGCGCGCAGGTCGAACTGGGACCAGGAGCGGCTGGCCAGCTGTAGCAGGCGCGGCCCGAGGCGATAGGCGCCGCCGCTTTCCATCAGCATGCCCTGCTCGGCCAGCGCGGCCAGGATCCGGTAGACCGTAGGCCTGGGATAGCCGCAGGCGCGCGCCAGCGCCGCCGCGGTGGGCGGCTGCTGCGCATCGGCCACGGCCTGCAGCACGGTCATGAACTTGGCGAACGCCGCAGCGCCCGCCACCTTGGTCTCCAGCAAGGAATTCCCCATCCGTTATCGGGTTATTCGCGTATGCCCAATGCATGACGCACGATTTTCAGACGAATCTGCGATACTGTTTATTTGTACAGTTTGGCGCGGCACGCTGTCCATAATATAGACAGCGTGCTCACGATATAGGCAATTATTCCATATCGCCGCGCCCGGAACCAGCGGCGCCGAGGCCGCCCGGACCAGCCCATTCCTTCAGGCTACGATACCGCCCCATGAGCTCAGAAATCCGCATCGTTGGCGCACGCCAGAACAACCTCAAGAACCTGGACCTGACCATCGCCACGGGCGAACTCGTGGTCGTGACCGGGGTATCCGGCTCGGGCAAAAGCTCGCTGGCCTTCGACACCCTGTACGCCGAGGGCCAGCGCCGCTACGTGGAAACCTTCTCGCCCTATGCGCGCCAGTTCCTGGATCGCATGGACAAGCCGCAGGTGGACCGCATCGAGGGCATCCTGCCGGCCATCGCCATCGACCAGACCAACCCGGTGCGCAGCTCGCGCAGCACGGTCGGCACGATGACCGAGCTGAACGACCACCTGAAGCTGCTGTTCGCGCGCGGCGCGCGCCTGTTCTGCCGGGGTTGCGGCAAGCTGGTGCGGCGCGACACGCCCGACTCGATCTTCCACGCGCTGGCCGAACGCTCGGCCGCCGCCGGCGATCCGCGCTTGGTCGTGACCTTCCCGATCGCGGTGCCGGCCAACTTCACCGAAGAAGAAGTCCGCGGCTTCCTGGAGCAACAGGGCTACACCCGCGTGCACGCCGAGGAAAACGCCGTGCCGCGCGCCGCCGCGCCGGCGAAGAAGGGCAAGGAAAAAGGCAAGGCCGCCAAGGCCGGCGCCGAGGCCCGCCGCATCCTGCACGTGGTGCAGGACCGCTTCCGCTTTTCCGGCGCCGAGCGCGAGCGCGTGATGGAAGCGCTGGACACGGCCCTGCGCATGGGCGCCGGCCACCTGGCCGTGCACGTCATGGACGACGAGGGCCAGGACGCCCAGGTCTGGAAGTACAGCGACCGCCTGCACTGCGCCGACTGCGATATCGAATACACCGATCCGCTGCCCAGCAGCTTCTCGTTCAATTCGCCGCTGGGCGCCTGCGAATCCTGCCGTGGCTTCGGCCGCGTCATCGGCATCGACTTCGGCCTGGTGATCCCGGACGAGACCAAGACCCTGCTCGAAGGCGCGATCAAGCCCTGGACCACGCCGTCCTACAAGGAATGCCAGGACGACCTGCAGAAGTACGCGCCGCGCGCCGGCGTGCCGCTGGGCGTGCCCTGGAAGGACATGAAGCCCGAGCACAAGCACTGGGTGCTGCACGGCACGCCCGACTGGAAGGGCGGCAACGACGCCTGGAAGCACCAGTGGTACGGCGTGCAGCGCTTCTTCGACTGGCTCGAAACCAAGGCCTACAAGATGCACGTGCGCGTGCTGCTGTCCAAGTATCGCAGCTACACGCCCTGCCCCGCCTGCAATGGCGCGCGCCTGAAGCCGGACGCGCTGCTCTGGCGCCTGGGCACGAAGGAAGAAGCCGACGCAGTGCTGCCGCCCGACGATGGCCGCTACCGCCGCTTCATGCCGGTGGGCGCGAGCTGGACGCGCGAACAGCTGGACGCGCTGGACGGCCTGTCGGTGCATGACGTGATGCTGCTGCCGATCGAGCGCGTGCGCCTGTTCTTCGACAAGCTGTCCTTCACCGGCGCGCTGGACGCCGCCACCGACCTGCTCATGACCGAGGTGCGCGCGCGCCTGAAGTTCCTGTGCGACGTGGGCCTGGGCTACCTGACGCTGGACCGCCAGAGCCGCACGCTGTCCGGCGGCGAGGTGCAGCGCATCAACCTGACCACGGCGCTGGGCACCTCGCTGGTGAACACGCTGTTCGTGCTGGACGAGCCGTCCATCGGCCTGCACCCGCGCGACATGCACCGCGTGGTCGAGGTCATGCACCGGCTGCGCAACGCCGGCAACACGCTGGTGGTGGTCGAGCACGACCCGCAGGTCATGGTGGCCGCCGACCGCGTCATCGACATCGGCCCCGGCCCCGGCGAACGCGGCGGCCGCATCGTCTTCGACGGCACGCCCGCCGCGCTGCGCGCCGCGCCCACCCTGACCGGCGACTATCTCGGCAGCCGCCTGCGCGTCGAGGCGCCGCGCCCCATGCCGGTGGCGGCCAACACGCCGCGCCTGATCCTGGAAGGCGTCAGCGCGCACAACCTGAAGAACGTCTCGGTCGAGCTGCCGCTGGGCCGGCTGGTGTGCGTGACCGGCGTGTCCGGATCGGGCAAGTCCACGCTGGTGCAGGACGTGCTCTACCCCGCCCTGCTCAAGCAGAAGGGCAAGCCGACCGAGGCCCCCGGCGCCTTCCAGCGCCTGCTGGGCGCCGAGCAGATCGCCGAAGTGGTCATGGTGGACCAGACCCCCATCGGCAAGACCGCCCGCTCCAATCCGGCCAGCTATGTCGGCGCCTTCGACGCGATCCGCAAGCTGTTCGCGCAGGCGCCGCTGGCGCGCGAGCGCGGCTACACCGCCGGCACCTTCAGCTTCAACGGCGGCGACGGCCGCTGCCCGACCTGCGGCGGCACCGGCTTCGAGCACGTGGAGATGCAGTTCCTGTCGGACGTCTACCTGCGCTGCCCCGACTGCGACGGCAAGCGCTTCCGCCCCGAGGTGCTGGAAGTACGCGTCGAGCACCTGGGCAAGAGCGCGTCCATCGACGAAGTGCTGGAAATGACGGTCAGCGAGGCGCTGGACTTCTTCAAGGGCCTGCGCGACGTGCAGACCGGGCTGGCGCCGCTGGGCGACGTGGGCCTGGAATACGTGCGCCTGGGCCAGCCCGTGCCCACGCTGTCCGGCGGCGAGGCGCAGCGCCTGAAGCTGGCCGGCCACCTGGCCGAGGCCGCGCGCAGCGGCATCTCCACCGCCAAGGTCGCCAAGAAGGGCAGCCTGTTCCTGTTCGACGAACCCACCACCGGCCTGCACTTCGATGACGTGGCGCGGCTGATGCGCGCCTTCCGCAAGCTGCTGGCCGCCGGCCACACGCTGCTGGTGATCGAGCACAACCTGGACGTGATCCGCGCGGCCGACTGGCTGATCGACCTGGGCCCCGAAGGCGGCGACGCCGGCGGCCTGGTGATCGGCACCGGCACGCCGCAGGACCTGATGGACAACCCCAAGTCGCATACCGGCGCGGCGCTGCGCGATTATGAAACCAGCATCCTGCCGACGCCGGTCGCCGACGTGGCAGCGTCCAGCGACATGGCCGCGCAGGAAGCCGAACAAGCCGGCCTGAGCGCGCGCATCGCCGAGCCGGACGCGCCCTATGGCGCCGGCGAAGGCACGCCGCTGCAATCGCTGATGCGCGCGCGCCGCCAGAGCGCCATGTCCATCGAGATCCGCAACGCGCGCGAGCACAACCTGAAGAACGTCAACGTCGAGATCCCGCGCGACAAGTTCACCGTGATCACCGGCGTGTCCGGCTCGGGCAAGTCCACCCTGGCCTTCGACATCCTCTTCAACGAAGGCCAGCGCCGCTACCTGGAATCGCTCAACGCCTACGCCCGCGCCATCGTGCAGCCTGCCGGCAAGCCCGACGTGGACGCCATCTTCGGCATCCCGCCCACGGTCGCCATCGAGCAGCGCACCAGCCGCGGCGGACGCAAGTCCACCGTGGCCACGATGACCGAGATCCATCACTTCCTGCGCCTGCTCTACGTCAAGCTCGGCACGCAGTACTGTCCCGACTGCAACGTCGCCGTCGAGCCGCAGAACACCGACCAGATCGTGGCCCGCCTGCTGCGCGAGCGCAGGGGCGAGCACATCGGCCTCCTGGCCCCGCTGGTCACCGCGCGCAAGGGCTACTACACCGACCTGGCCAAGTGGGCCGGCGCGCGCGGCCACTCGCACCTGCGCGTCGACGGTCAGTTCATTCCCGTGGCGCCGTGGCCGCGCCTGGACCGTTACAAGGAACACACCATCGAGCTGCCGGTGGCGGACGTGGTGGTCGATCCGGCCAACGAGGCCGAGCTGCGCGCCGCGGTCAAGAGCGCGCTGGAGAACGGCCAGGGCGTGATGTCCGTGGTCTGGCCGGTGAACAAGCTGCACGAGGCGCTGGACAGCGACCTGCAGCAACAGCACTTCTCGGTCAAGCGCGCCTGCCCGTCCTGCGGCATCAGCTTCCCCGAACCCGATCCGCGCCTGTTCTCGTACAACTCCAAGCACGGCTGGTGCACCGGCTGCTTCGGCACCGGCCTGCAACTGCAGGGCTTTGACGAGGAACAGACCGGCGAGGAAACCGCCTGGAACGCCTGGTACGAAGGCGAGGCCAAGGTCTGCACGCAGTGCGACGGCCAGCGCCTGAACCGCGTGGCCCGCGCCGTGCGCTGGCGCGACAAGTCGATCGCCGAACTGGCCTCGCTGCCGGTGTCGGACGCGCACACCTTCTTCACCGGGCTGGTGGCGCGCGGCCGCGAGGGCGAGATCGCCCGCGACATCCTCACCGAGATCCGCGGCCGCCTGAACTTCATGCAGGAAGTCGGCCTGAACTACCTGGCGCTGGACCGCGCCGCGCCCACGCTGTCCGGCGGCGAGGCGCAGCGCATCCGGCTGGCCGCGCAGCTGGGCTCGAACCTGCAGGGCGTGTGCTATGTGCTGGACGAGCCCACCATCGGCCTGCACCCGCGCGACAACCGCATCCTGCTGGACGCGCTGGCGCGGCTGGAAGGCAACGGCAACACGCTGGTGGTGGTCGAGCATGATGACGACACCATCCGCCGCGCCTCGCACATCATCGACATCGGCCCCGGCGCCGGCGTGCGCGGCGGCCGCGTGGTGGCCCAGGGCAGCGCCCAGGACCTGATCGACGCCCCCGAATCCGTCACCGGCCGCTACCTGGCCCATCCGCTCAAGCACCCGCTGCAGGGCCGCCGCCCGGTCGAGGCCGATACGCCCATGATCCAGATCCGCGGCGCGCGCCTGCACAACCTGCGCCATGTCGACGCGCAGATCCCGGTGGGCCGGCTGAGCGTGGTGACGGGCGTGTCCGGCTCGGGCAAGTCCACGCTGGCGCGCGAAGTGCTGCTGGACAACCTGATGCAGGCCGTCTCGCAGGGCAAGGCGCCCGGCTGGGCCGGCTGCGACAGCATCACCGGCTGGGAGGCCATCGACCGCGTGCTGGAAGTGGACCAGACGCCTATCGGCAAGACGCCGCGCTCCTGCCCCGCCACCTACGTGGGCTTCTGGGACGACGTGCGCAAGCAGTTCGCCGACACGCGCGAGGCCCGCATGCGCGGCTGGACCTCGGCGCGCTTCTCTTTCAACACCGGCGACGGCCGCTGCCCGATCTGCGAGGGCCAGGGCATGCGCACCATCGAGATGAACTTCCTGCCGGACGTGAAGGTACCCTGCGACGCCTGCAACGGCGCGCGCTTCAACCAGGACACGCTGAGCGTGCAGATGCGCGGCAAGAACGCCGGCGAGCTGCTGTCCATGGAAGTGGACGACGCCATCGGCTACTTCGCCGCCCATCCCAAGATCCACCGACCGCTGCAGCTGATGCAGGACGTGGGCCTGGGCTACCTGACGCTGGGCCAGCCCTCGCCCACGCTGTCCGGCGGCGAGGCGCAGCGCATCAAGCTGGTGACCGAGCTGTCCAAGGCCCGCCTGACCGACGGCCTGATCAAGACCGGCCGCGCCTCGCGCATCCCGCACACGCTGTACGTGCTGGACGAGCCGACGGTCGGCCTGTCGATGGCGGACGTGGAGAAACTGATCCACGTGCTGCACCGGCTGGTCGAGGCGGGCAACACCGTGGTCGTGATCGAGCACAACCTGGACGTGATCGCCGAGGCCGACTGGCTGCTGGACCTGGGCCCCGAGGGCGGCACCGGCGGCGGCCAGCTGGTCGCCCAGGGTTCGCCGGAACACGTGATGACCCTGAAGGACAAGTCCCACACCGGCCGCGTCCTGACGGAATTCCTGGCTCATCAGCAATAGGCAAGCATGCTTTGTCGCTTTGAAGACCGGCTGGCCGGCCGCGCCCTGCGGCTGGACGGCTTGCGCCGCCGCATCGAGGCGCGCGCCGCCGCCGAGGTCGGCCCGGCGCTCCAGGCCATCGAGGCCGAGCGCCGCCAGGGCCGCTGGGTCGCGCTGATGCTGGACTACGAGCTGGGCGAATGGCTGCTGCCCGAGGCCGCGCGGGCCGCGCCCGCCGGCCCCTGGACGCCGCCGGCCGACGACGGCCGGCCACGGCTGCGCGCGCTGGTCTTCGACGGCAAGACCGACGAAGCGCCCTGGGACTCGCCTGGCCCGGACGCGCCCGCCGCCACGCTCACGCCCGCCGCGCCACGCATGGCCGAGGCCGACTACCTGCGCCGCATCGACGAGATCCGCGACCTGATCGGCGCCGGCGAGCTGTACCAGGTCAACTACACCCAGCCGCTGGACCTGCGCCTAGCCGGCGATCCGGCCACGCTTTACCGCCGCATCGCCGCGCGCAATCCGGTGGCGCACGCCGCCTTCATCCAGGACGGCGAGCGCAGCGTGCTGTCCTTCTCGCCCGAACTGTTCATCCGGCGCGACGGCGAGCGCCTGACCACCCGGCCCATGAAGGGCACGGCGCCGCGCCATCCCGACCGGACCGAGGACGAGCGCCTGGGCCGCGAGCTGCTGGCCAGCGAGAAGAACCGCGCCGAGAACCTGATGATCGTGGACCTGCTGCGCAACGACCTGGGCCGGCTGGCCGAGCCCGGCTCGGTGACGGTGGACGCGCTGTTCTCGCTGGAACGCTATCCCACGGTCTGGACCATGACGTCCACCGTCTCGGCGCGCGCCCCCCGCGCCTCGCTGGAAGACGTGCTGCGCGCGCTGTTCCCCTGCGGCTCCATCACCGGCGCGCCCAAGATCGCCGCCATGCGCCGCATCCGCCAGATGGAGATCGCGCCGCGCGGCCTGTACTGCGGCAGCATCGGCTGGCTGGCGCCGGACGGCGATTTCTCGCTGAACGTGGCGATCCGCACGCTGGTCGTGGACGCGGCCGGCGCCGGCGTCTACGGCGTGGGCGGCGGCATCGTCCATGACTCCGATCCGGCCTCCGAATGGCAGGAATGCCACTGGAAAGCCCGCATTCTCAAGGCCTGAGGGCCCAAATTCCCCGGGCCGGTAGTAGGATAGAACGCGGCCCGCGCCCGTCCCCCCTTCCCCAGGAGCGTCCCATGCAACCCGAACTGATCGAGACCATCCTGGTCGATGCCCAGCGCCGCATGCCGCTGCTGGCGCGGCACCTGAAGCGGCTGGAAGCCTCCTGCAAGGCGCTGGACTATGCCTGGGCCGGCCCCCCCGTCGAGGCCGACATCCTGGTCGCCGCCCTGGCCCTGTCCGCGCCCGGCCCGCACCGGCTGCGCCTGCTGGTGGCGCGCGACGGCGGCCGCAGCATCCAGACCGCCCCCCTGCCGCCGCTGCCGGCCGTGCAGGAAGTGATGCTGGCGCCCGAGGCGCTGCGTTCGTCCGAACCGCTGCTGCGCTACAAGACCACCCACCGCCCCTGGTACACCAAGACCATCGAGTGGCTGCCGTCCCACCCGCACCTGTTCGACCTGCTCTACCTGAACGAGCGCGGCGAGCTGTGCGAAGGCAGCCGCAGCAACGTCTACCTGCGCCTGGGCGCGCACTGGTACACGCCGCCGGTCGATTGCGGCTGCCTGCCGGGGGTGCAGCGCGCCGAGCTGCTGGAAGCCGGCCAGGCGAAGGAAAAGGTGCTGACCCTGGCCGACCTGCACGCGGCGGACGGGATCCGCCTGTCCAACGCCTTGCGCGGCTGGATCGACGTGACGCTGCGCGCGGCCTGAGCCGACGCCGGCGCCAGTCGTCCACCCGGACGGCACACTAGACCGCCTCGCCCACGCCGCGCCGCTGGCCCAGCTGCTCGCGCGCCATGGCCAGCGCGATGCGCGGCGCATCCCACAAGGCCGGCAGGATCAGTAGCGAGACCGGCACGGCGGTGATCACAATGAACGATTGCAGCGCGCTCACGCCTCCCGCTCCGATCGTGATCAACACCACGGCGGCCAGTCCCATGCCGACGCACCAGAAGGCGCGCAGCCATTTCCTGGGCGTGTCGTTGCCGGACATGGCCATGGCCACGGTATAGGCCATGGCGTCGCCATTGGTGGCGACCGAGATGAAGCTCAGGAAGATGAACAGCGCGGACACCAGCCCGGCCCAGGGCAGATTCTGCGTGATGCCCAGCAGCATCGCCTCGGGTTCGCTGCCATGGGCCGTGACGCTGCCCGGATTCTGCAATTCGAGCCCGATGCCCGCGCCCCCCACCACCGTGAACCAGAACATGGTCACCAGCGGCGCGACGATGGACAGCGTGCCGATGATCTGGCGTATGCTGCGGCCGCGCGACACCTTGGCGACGTACAGGCCCATCATCGGCGCATAGCCGATGAACCAGCCCCAGTAGAAGATGGTCCACCAGTCCAGCCACTTCGGATCCGCGCGATACGTCGTCATCGGCAGGAAGTACTCCAGCTGCAAGCCGAACGCCGTGGGAAAGGCCGACAGGATGAACAGCGTCGGCCCGGCCACGATCATGAACAGCGCCAACCCGATCATGAGCCAGACATTGATCTCGCTGACCACGCGGATGCCATTCAACCCCACCAGGCAGGACGTGGTGTACATGGCCGTCACCAGGACGATGGTGATGGACTGCGTGGTCAGGTCGTTCGGCAGGCCCCACACGGCGTGCAGCGCATTGCTGATCTGCAGGCCCAGGAAGCCGATCGGGCCGATGGTGCCGGCCACCACCGCGATGATGCAGGCGGCGTCGACCAGGCTGCCGATCATCCCCTTGAGCGCGCGCTCGCCCAGCAGCGGATACAGCAGCGTGCGGGGCGCCAGCGGCAGGCCCTTGTCGTAGTGCAGGTGCATCAGCACGATGGCCAGCAGGCTGCCAAGCACGGCCCAGGCCAGGAAGCCCCAGTGCACGAAGGACTGCGCCAGCGCCACGTGCGCCGCCATTTCGGTCTTCGGCTGCACCTGGGCAAACAGGGGCGGCGGACTGGCGAAGTGCATCAAGGGCTCGGCGGCGGCCCAGAACGCGCCGCCGCCCGCCAGCAGCGCGCACATGATCACGGCGATCCAGTTGAAGGTGCTGATGTCGGGCCGTCTGTCCACGCCGCCCAGGCGCACGCGGCCGCAGCGGCTGAAGCCGATGCCCAGGCTGATGACGAAGGTCGCCAGCATCAGGATCTGCCAGTACAGGCCGAACACCTTCGTCGACCAGGCGAACAAGGCGCCGACCAGCGCCGACACGGCGTCGATGTCCACCAGGGCCGCCGCCAGGAAGCACAGCAGGAAGCCGCCGCTGACGGCCAGCAGCGGCCAGTCCATGCCCTGCATAAGCGCGGGCCGCGCCTGCTCGCCGCCCGCTGCGCGGGCCGGAATCTCGTTCATGATTGTCTCCTCGTTATTTTTCCCCAAAGCCGCCCCAGACCTCATCGGGGGGCTGCCAGCCCGCGTGAACGGGCGTGGCGTGGGGTTTTCTTCATGGCCCCGCCGGCTCTCAAGGCCGTGGCGCGGTGCCCTGCTCCAGCTGATGCAGCCAGTTCAGCCCCATGATCCTGCGCAGTTCATCATCGACGAAGCCCCGCTCGCGCAGGCCCGCCGCGATCACGGGAAAGTCCCGGCTGTCGCGGAACCATGGCAGGGGCGCCGGCCAGTCCGCGTTGGCGGCCGATCCCTCGCCATAATCCTTGGCCTTGCTCCAGCGGCCGTTGCGCATCCATTCCAACACCTGCAGCGGCTGCTGCTGGCACAGATCGGTGCCGATGCCGATGTGGTCCACGCCCATCAGGTCCGCCGTGCGCGCCACCATGTCGCAGAACTCGTCCAGACGGCAGGCCGGGCCGCCGCGCAGATGGAAGGGATAGGTGCTGAATCCCAGCAGCCCGCCGGATTGCGCGATCGCGCGCAACACGGCATCGGACTTGTTGCGCCGGGCAGGATGGAAGCTGCTGGGGTTGGCGTGGGAAATGATCACCGGCCGCACGGACAGTTCAATGGCCTGCAGGGTGCTGCGCTCGGCGCTGTGCGACATGTCGATCAGCATGCCGACGCGATTCATCTCGCCGATCACCTGCCTGCCGAAGCGCGAAATGCCGTTGTCCTCGCTTTCGTAGCAGCCCGAGGCCAGCAGGCTCTGGTTGTTGTAGGTCAGCTGCATGACGAAGACCCCCAGCTGGCGAAACACCTCGACCAGGTCGATATCGTCCTCGATGGGCGAGCAGTTCTGGAAGCCGAAGAATACGCCTACCCGCCCCTCCCGTTGCGCCAGCGTAATGTCCGACGCCTGCCGCACGGGGCGGATCAGCCCGGGCCAGGCCTCGAAGCGGCGATTCCATTCCCCGATGCGCGACAGTGTCTCGCGCGCGGTCTCATGGTAGGCGATCGTCGCGTGCACGGCGCTCAGGCCGCCCTCGCGCATCTGGCGGAACAGCGCCTCGCTCCAGTTGGAATATTGCAGGCCGTCGATCACCAGCATGTCTTGCATGATCATGTTTCCTCAAGGACGGATGTAGACGGTCTTGACCGCCGTATAGAAATCGCGGGCGTACTGCCCCTGCTCCCTGGGGCCGAAGCTGGAATCGCCACGGCCGCCGAACGGCACGTGGTAGTCGGTGCCGGCGGTGGGCAGGTTGACCATGACGCAGCCGGTGCGGGCGCGCCGCTTGAAATCGCTGGCGTGCCGCAGCGACCGGGTGACGATGCCGGCCGTAAGGCCGAAACGCGTGTCGTTGAGCATGGTCAGCGCATCCTCGTAGTCGCGCGCCTTGATGACGCAGGCGATCGGACCGAAGACTTCATCGCGGTTGATGCGCATGTCATTGCGCGTGTCGACGAACAGCGCGGGACGCATGTAGTACCCGGGGCGCTCATCCTCAATGCGCTCGCCGCCGCAGGCCAGTCGCGCGCCCTCGGCCCGCGCCAGCTCGATGTAACGCAGGTTCCGCGCCAGCTGGCCCTCGTCGATCACCGGACCGATGTGCACGCCCTCGCGCAAGGGATGGCCGACCTTCAGCTGCCCGATGCGTTCCACCAGCGCCTGCACGTAGCGGTCGTGTATGCCCTCGGTCACGATCAGTCGGGATGAGGCGGTGCACTTCTGCCCGGTGCCGAAGAACGCGCCATTCACCGCGCATTCCACCGCCAGGGGCAGATCGGCGTCGTCCAGCACCACCAGGGCGTTCTTGCTGCCCATTTCCAGTTGGCAGCGCACGAAATTGGCGGCCGTCGCGGCCGCGACCCGGCGGCCGGTCTCGACCGAGCCCGTGAAGCTCAGCGCCTGGATCGCCGCCGACTGGATCAGCCGCTCCCCGACCTCGGCGCCGCTGCCCATGACCAGGTTGAAGGCGCCTGCGGGCAGGGGCTGGCGCGCGATGATCTCGGTCAGCGCCCAGGCGCTGGCAGGCACGGCGTTGGCGGGCTTGAACACGACCGCGTTGCCAAAGGCCAGCGCCGGCGCGATCTTCCAGGCCGCCGTGGCCATCGGGAAATTCCACGGCGTGATGATGGCGACCACGCCGACCGGCTCGCGGCGCACCTCGATTTCCACGCCCGGACGCACGGAGTCCGCCGTCTCGCCCAGCTGCCGCAACACTTCGGCCGCGTAGTAGTGGAAAAACTGGCCCGAACGATGCACTTCGCCCACGCCCTCGGCCAGCGTCTTGCCTTCTTCGCGCGACAACTGCTCGCCCAGTTCTGCCTTGCGCGCGATCAGCTCGTCACCGATCGCCATGAGCACGCGCCAGCGTTCCTCCAGCCCGCTGCGCGCCCAGGCGGGCTGGGCGGCGGCCGCCGCCGCGATGGCCCGGTCGACCTGATCGGCGTCCGCCTGCGCATAGCGTCCCACCACGTCTTCGGTGTCGGCGGGGCTGCGATTGACGATGCTGGAAGCGCCCTCGACCCAGGCGCCGTTGATGTAGTTGCTGAATATGCTGCTGGCCATGCCTGCCTCCCTATGCTGTTGATCGCATGGTAGGAGCCGGCACATATAAAATAAAGTTAGTTCCAACTATTGTTTGATAAGTGAAACTTACCATGCTGCCAGACCTCAGGATCGTCCAGTTGCGTCATTTCGTCTGGGTCGTGGAACTGCAGGGGTTCCATGCCGCCGCGGAACGGGCGCATCGCACCCAGCCCGCCATATCCCTGTCCATCCGCGACCTGGAAGACAAGCTGGGCCAGCCCCTGTTCGAAAAACGCAATGCGCGCGTCGTCAAGCCGGACCTGACGCCCTTCGGCCAGCAGTTCCTCGCCTACGCCAGGGAATTGATCGACCATCACGACCGCGTGATGCGCGAGATGAACCTGGTGGCGCAGAACAAGTCCGGACATCTGCGCATCGCCTCGGTGCCATCGGTCGCCAGCCGCCTGCTGCCGGATATCCTCACGCGCTTCATCGGCCAGGATGCCGGCCTGCATGTCAGCCTGTTCGACGACAGCTCCGAGGCGGTGCTGGCCATGGTGAAGAACCGCCAGGTGGATTTCGGCATTTCCAGCGTCTGGGAGCCGGAAAGCGATCTGCGCTTCACGCCGATCTGGAAGGACAGCATCGGCGTGGTCTGCCACCGGGACCATCCGCTGGCGGCCAGGAAAAAGCTCGACTGGCAGCAGCTGCGCGGCCACCGGCTGATCGCCAACGGCACGTCCCGGCTGCTCGCGGGGACCAGCGCCGGCGAGCTGATCGCCGAATCGCAGATCTACATCTCGAACATGATTTCACTGCTGGCCATGATCGAGGCCGGCATGGGCATCACCACCCTGCCCCGCCTGGCGTTTCCCGCCGAGCCCGGCGCATTGCGCTTCATTCCGCTGGCCGCGCCCCTCGCCAGCCGCGACATCGGCCTGGTGCGCCTGGCCAATCGCTCGCTGCCGGTGGCCGCCCAGGCGCTGTTCGACTTCATCCTGCGCGACAACGGCCTCGCCTCCCGGAACTGAGCAGCCCCACTCATCAAAAACAGTCTCTCCATAAATTCCGCTTATCAAGCAATAGACCGATCTGAATTGCGCCGCCGGTCAGCCTGTCCCAATATCGACGGCACATCGACGCCTCGCATCCTGCTGTCCGCCATGCTGTCGCGGACGCACGGCGCCATTCCATTGAGAGTCCGAGTATGAACACGCTTAGCACCGGGGAAGCCAGCCAGGCCGAAGCCGCGACCCTGCCCATGCGCCCGGCCGGCCAGGTCATGGATCTGGAACGGCTGGGCAGCCTGCATCAGAGCCGCCTGAGCTTCATGCGCGCCCTGGTGCGCCGGATCATGCGCGAGCGCTGGCGGATCGACGCCTCGCGCTTCGAGCTGGACGCCGATGGCCACGGCACCGCGATCTACCGCATCCACACACCCAACGGCCTGTTCAGCTTCGTGCTGTTCTCCCAATACCTGGCGCCGGAAAAGCGCAACGACCGCGTCATCGCCAGCGAATGGGACCTGACCATGGCGCTGTGCGAAGGCGAGGTCGATCCGGACCAGTTGGACAGCCTGCGCCGCAACGTGCCCTTGCAGGAAGCCGGCAGGCTGGACGCCCGCACGATGGTGCTGTCGCGCGCCAACCGGAGCGTGCGCAACTTCGACTATGTCGTGGACGCGCTGGCCCGAGGGCGGCAGCCCGACGCGGCCCGGATCACGCGCGTCGGCTACCTGTACCGCACCACGGCGGTCTACGGCAGCGGCAAGCTGGGCATGGCCGACTGGGAAAAGATCCGGGACAGGCATCCTGATTTCGCCCGCCCCTTCGCCGCGGAAATGTTCACCTGTTTCATGCTGCGCAACTTCAGCCTGCGGCAGGCCGAGCATATCGCCCGCCATCGCGCGCCCGCCACGGCGGTGGCGCTCGAACCGGCGCTCAAACGCTACTTCGGCATCGGCAATTCGACGGGCCTGGGCATGGCGCCCTACCTGATCAACCATCCGCAGCTCATCAGCCGCTGGGTCGAGATGCGCGAACTGGCGCTCGCCCGCATCGTCGCCGCGCCCGCCCCCGCCGCCGCGCGCGCACGACTGCCGCAGCTGCTGGACCGCGCCATCCGCCATCTCCGGGAGACCCATACCGAGGACGAATGGCAGACCGGCAACAACCAGCGCACCCTCGCGGACATGCAGGCCCTGTCCGGCTGGCTGGAAGGCGCGCGGCTGGAATCCTGGAATCCGCTGCTGGAGTGGGCGACGCGCCATTGCAGCCTGCAGGGCCAGGAACTGCTCAACTGCATCCTGCTGGAACTGCACCCGGAGCGGGTGGATGACCTGGATGAACGCCTGGCGCTGCCCGAACGCCTGGAACTGAGGCCGGACATGCCGGCCGCCGAGCTGCGCGCGCTGATCGAATCCGCCTACCGCTGGGCCCTGGAGATCGACTTCGACGCCGACGGCGCGCAGGCGACATTCTGGTACCGGTCGCAGGAAAAGCAGGAACCCCGGCTCGGCCTGTGCGGCATCGACGCGGGCCGCGAAAAACAGATGCCGCTGGGCATCGCCCTCTTGGCGCAGCAATGCCACCGGCGGCTGGTCCGTGACCTGGCCACGCATCCTCACGACCGGGTCGCGGATTTTCTCTTCCGCCATCCCGAGGATCGCGGGATCGTTCGCCGCATCCAGACCATGGCGGCGACGCGCTACGGCGAAATCCGCGCCAACCTGCTGGACCGCGACGTGCTGCCCATGCACCTGCTGCGCTGCAAGCTGTCCTTCTTCGGAGTGAGCAAGTTCGACCCGCGCTCGCGCCTGTGGGTCCGCAACACCATGTTCCAGGGGGCTCCCTTGCTGGAAGATATCGGACACCCCTTTGACGACGACTGGTTCCTGCCACTCGCACCCGCCCAGGAAACCGCCTGATGCTGATCTCCGCCAACGAACTGGCCGCCCTGCTCAAACGCGTCTTCGAAGGGCTTGGCTACCCGCAAGGCCAATACGAGGATGCCGCCGCCATGGCCGGCTGGCTGCCGCTGCATGGCGAAGACGGCCTGGACGCGCTGGCGTGGCAGGCCGACCCCGCGCTGCCCGCCACCGAACTGAGCGTCCCGGCCCCCGGCCGCCTGGTAGCACGATGCCATGGTCGCAGCGCGCTGGACGCCCTGCCGTCCCTGCTGGACCTGGCCTGCCTGCGCGCGTCCCGGCAAGGCCGGATCCAGCTGGAAATCCTGGACTGCCGCGATCGCAAGTGCGTCCTCAAGCTGCTGGCGGATTGCGCCCGCAAGGGCTGCTGGGCCCAGGCGCGATGGGACGACGGCGATGCGCCAGCGCATCGCCACACCGCCTGGATCGAAAGCGGCGCCGATTATCCGAGCTACCAGACGGCGGCCCTGCCGGAACGCGGCGCTGCGGAATCGCCACGCTCCCTGACGCTGACGCTGGATATCGAGCCCCTGCCTGCTCCCGCCCTCGAGGCCGACGCCGCCCGGATCGCCCGACGGGTCACGCCGGCGGACTACGCACAGGCCGGCCGGCGCGCGCTGGAACACGGTACAGAGGTGTCCCCGACGCTGTGGCAACGCCTGAACCGGCTCGCCGAAGCGGTCTTGGTGGAGAACTCGGAACAGTCGCGCAGCGGCGCGGGCGGTCGATGAGCCTGTAGGCCGGGGAGCGCGAAGCCTTCCTGGTTCTCAGAACCGGATCGAGCAGCGTATCCCCGCCGGGATGGCGTTGCCCTTGTTCTCGACCTTGAGCAGCACGGTGAAGGTGCCGCTGGCGGCGTCCATCACCCGGTCGATGCGCCAGACCTTGGCCTGAAGCGGCTTGTCGCTGATGGCCGCGTTGACCGTGACCTGGGCGCCGGCATCGGCCTTGATCTGGCCGTAAAGGCCGTCGGGCACGACCACCTTGACCACCAGCGGATCGATCTGCGCGAGCTTGACGATCTTGTTGTCGTTGATGCGGTCGCCGGGGCCGGCGTAGCGCTCGGCCACCACGCCGTCGAACGGGCTCTTGATGCTGCGCTCGGCCAGGATGGCCTGCTGCAGGGCGACCTGCAGCTGCGCCTGACGGCTGCGCGACGTCATCTCGTCGTAGTCGCCGGCGGGCAGCAGCTTGCGCTGGTACAGGTCGGCGTTGCGCTCCACCACGCGGCCCAGGTAGGCGGCCTCGGCGCGGCGCAGTTGCAGCGTGGCCTCGTCCACATTGGTGTTCAGCTCGGCCACCACCTGCCCCTTCCTGACCTCGTCGCCGCGCTGCACCAGCACCTTGTTCAGCACGCCGGCCGAGGGACTGCCCAGCTCCGACACCTGGAACGGCTCGATCAGGCAGGCCATGGGATGGCCCAGGCTGTCCGCCGGCGCGCCCAGGCCGGTCAGCGGCGGCAAGGCGGCATCGGGCGGCAGGCCCTGGGCCTGCGCGGCGCAGGCCAGCGCGGCGGCAAGGCCAAGGCAGGCGGGACGGAATGCGGCGGAAATCTTCATCTTCGACGGACCTCAGTCTCCCTGTCCGGAAAATGACAGGGAATTCTCCAATTCTTCGTCCGCGGACACCATGCTGCGGCGTTCGCGGGCCAGTTTTCTTTCGGTGCGCGCCTGCGCGTGGCGCAGCCAGCGCGCCGCGACGGCGCGCCAGCCGGGGAAGCTCATCGCCAGCAGCGCGTCCATCGGCCGCGACCAGAGGCTGTTCCTGACGCTGTCCAGCACGGCGTCCTCCAGCGACAGGATGGCCTCGGCATGGCCGGGATCGCCCTGGCGGCCGCTGCGGCCTTCGAGCTGGCGGTCGATGCGGGCGGACTCGTGCCGCTCGGTCAGGATGACGTGCAGGCCGCCGGCCTCGCGCGCGGCGTCCGACAAGGGAATGTCGGTGCCGCGCCCGGCCATGTTGGTGGCGATCATGATGCTGCCGATCTCCCCGGCGCGCCCGACCAGCGCGGCCTCGTCGGCGTCCTGCTTGGCGTTGAGCACGACCGCCGGCAGCGCCGCCTCGGCCAGCACCCGGGCCACCTCCTCCGACGCCGCCACCGAGCGCGTGCCGATCAGCACCGGCACGCCGCGCGCATGCAGCGCGCGACAGCGTTCGCGCACGGCCGCCCATTTGTCCGCCATGGTCCGGTGCACGCTGTCCGGCGCGTGGATCCGGCGCGACTTGCGATGCGTGGGAATGCGGACCACGGGCAGGTTGTAGACGCGGCCCAGCTCCGCCCGGATCTCGGCGGCGGTGCCCGTCATGCCCGCCAGCAACAGGTAGTGCTTGAAGAAGCGCTGGTAGCTGATGCTCTTGAGCGTGGCGCGCGGATCGCTGAGTTCCAGGCCTTCCTTGTGCTCGATCATCTGGTGCAGGCCCTGGCCCCAGGAACGGTCGGGCATGACGCGTCCGGTGAACTCGTCCACCACCATGACCTTGCCGTCGCGCACGATGTACTGCTCATCGAGCCGGTACAGGTGCAGCACGGTCAGCGCGCTCAGGATCAGCTCTTCGCGCCGGAACGGAATGCCCCAGGGCGCGGGCAGGGCCGCGCAGGCCAGGCGCAGATGCTCGCGCCCGGACTCGGTGAGCGCGGCCCGTCGATGCTCCCGCTGGATCAGGTAATGTTCCTCGCGCATGCCCGCCGCCAGCTCCATGGCCTGGGCGGTGACGGCGCCGCCGTCCTCTTCCTGCACGCCCGAAATGATGAGCGGCGTGCGCGCCTCGTCGACCAGCACGCTGTCGGCCTCGTCCACGATGGCGAAGCACAGGCCGCGCAGGAACAGCTCGCCGACGCGCCCCTCGCCGCCGCGCAGCCATTCCAGCCGCAGCCGGTCCTCGTCCTTGTCGTCGTCCAGCACGATCAGGTCGCGCAGATAGTCGAAGACGAGGGTCTTGTTCGAGCAGTACACGATGTCGGCCCGATAGGCCCGCCGCCGCTCGGCAGGATCCATTTCCATGCTGACCCAGGCCACGCTCAGGCCCAGCGCCTGATACAGCGGCGTCATGATCTGCGCGTCGCGCTCGACCAGATAATCGTTGGTGGTGATGACATGCACCGGCAGCCCGGCCAGCGCCGCCGTGGCGGCCGGCAGCGTGGCGGTCAGCGTCTTGCCCTCGCCCGTGTTCATCTCGGCCACCATGCCCTGCAGCATGGCCCAGCCGCCCAGCAGCTGCACATCGAAATGCGCCTTGCCCAGCGCCAGCCGGCCCGCCTGCCGCACCAGCGCGAAGGCGCGCGCGGCGCCGGCCTGGGTGATGCCGTTGCAGCGCAGGTCGAACGCCACCTCGTCGGCGCGCGCGCGCACACCGGCAAGATCCAGCCCGGCCAGCCGGCCGGCCTCGCGATGCACCTGCGCCAGGATGCGGCGGGTGCGCCACAGCGGCTGACGCCGCTTGCGCGCCAGCCAGCGCAGCGCCGCCGTGCCCCAGGCCTCCAGCTTGTTGGCGTGCCGCTCGCTCTCCCTTTCGGGATAGAGCGGGTCGGGCGCCAAAGCAGCACAAATATCCATTTCAGTCATATCCACGAAGTGGAACGTCACAACTTGGCAAAACCGTCACGACCAGGGCCACACGGATCCGGCTATGCCGGTCCGTAGTGGCGCCCCCTTGAGGGGGGCCGCCCAGGTGGGAAGCGCGCAGCGCTGCGGGGGTGGGTTTCCTCCATTAGAGTTTTAGCTGGCGCAGCACCATCTGGCGCACCATATCGTAGGCCTGCAACGCGATCGGCCGGGGCTCGTGGGAGAACTTCACATAGACGCGCGCGCCCACGTAACCGCGCGGCGCGTCCGGCGGCAATTGCAGGTCCATGACGAACAGGTTCTCCGCCGACTTGGCCCGCCCTTCCTGCGACTTGCGCGGATCCACGCCGATGCTGCCGCCGCCCTGCAGGCTCAGCGCCATGCTGGGCAGCTCGTCGGTGGCCGACGGCACCTCGCGCAGCACGCGCGCCTCGAACTCGCGGCCCGCGTCCTGCACCAGCCGCACGCGCACGCCTTCCAGCGAGCGATGGATCCGCTCCAGGCTGGACTGCGGCACCACCACGCGCACCGTCTCGGCCTCGGTCAGCACATAGCCCAGCAGCTCGCCGCGCTGGACGTAGCGGCCGGTCATGTCCTCGGGCTGGGCCGAAACGTAGCGGCCGGCGTGCCGGCTGCGCACCTGTTGCGACTGCACCTGTTCATCGACCGCGCGCTTCTCGGTCAGCAGGCTCTGCCATTGATGGCGCGTGATGGCGGCCTGCACCGGATTCTGGGCATGCGCCTGCACGTAGCGCGCCTGGTACTCGTCGACCTGGGCGGCCAGCATGGCGTCGCGCCGCTGCAGTTCGTCGTTCTCCAGCGCCAGCAGCGGCGCGCCCGCCTCCACGAGCGCATCGTCCGCCGCCTGGCGCTCGCGGACGAAGCCGGCCACCGGCGCGCGCACCTGGGCCGACGGCGGCACCCAGACCACGCCCTCGGTATCGGTCGAGGACGGCATGGGCACGGCGCCCGCCAGTCCGGCCGCCGCCAGCACGCAGAGCGCGGTGATGGCATAGGACCGCCCCCGGCGCGCCTGGATCTGCGGGTCGGTGAACAGCTGCCGCGCCAGCCGCCACAGCGGCATGACAATGGTGTTCAGGATGGCCCAGCAGGCCAGCAGGACGCCGAAGAAAAAGAACTGCCCCGCCACCAGGAAGATGGCCAGGAACATGATGAACATGCGGTAGACGAAGGACAGCAGCGCATAGCCCACGAACCACCACTGCTCGCCCCGGCTGGCGCGCGGCGCCTCGACGGCGGCCAGGCCCAGCACGTAGCGCTTGAACAGATACCCGAGCCAGGCATTGGCGCGCTGCCCCAGGTTGGGAATCTCGATGGCGTCCGACAGCACGTAGTAGCCGTCATAGCGCAGCAGGGGATTGCCGTTCATGAAGAGCGTGGACACGCCGCACAGGATGATGACGTTGTAGGCCACGGACCGTCCCAGGCCCGGCTCCAGCTGCGTCCAGGCGATCATGGCCAGCGCCGCCAGGAACAGCTCCACCAGGATGCCCGCCGCCCCCACCAGCATGCGCCAGCGCTTATCGGCGAAGCCGGCCGCCGCCGACGCGTCCACATAGGGAATGGGCACCAGCAGCAGGAACATCAGCCCGATCTCGTGGACCTCGCCGCCGCGCGCCTTGACCGCGCAGGCGTGGCCCAGCTCGTGGACGGCCTTGACCAGCGGATACACCAGCGCCATGGCCAGCACATTGCCGGCCGAGAACACCTGGTCCCAGACGTTGTGCGTCAGCGCCTTCCAGTGCATGGCGCCCAGCGCAGCGCCGTAGAGCACCACGGCCAGCCACAGCAGCCCACCCACCCAGGTAAACAGCCAGCGGTAGTACGGCAGCGCGGCGCTCAGCCAGCGGTCGGGATCGAGCAGCGGCAGCTTGAGCGCGCTGGGATTGCCGACGTACTGCTTGATCTTCTGCGCGCGCTGGCGGCGGCGGCGCTGCACCAGGTCGCGCACGTCCGGCGCGCGATCGGTCATCAGCACGTCGGCGCGGTGCAGCTGGGACATCAGGCGGATGACCTCGTCCTGCGGCATGGCGTCGTCGTCCAGCTGCGCGCAGGCGATCTCCCAGATCTGCTGCACGCTGCGGCGTCCGTCCATCAGGCTGATCAGCAGGTTGGCCTCGGGCGTGTAGCGGTGGAATTCGCCGTTGCTCTGGTCCTGCATCACATACCAGACCTGCCCCCGATAGGTGTGGCGCTGGATGTGGATGTGCGAGCGCAGGCGCGGCCGCAGCGCGCTGACGCGGTGCCAGGAATTGCTGTAGAGGGCGGTGGCCGTCATGTTCCGCTTCCTACCCGAACCAGGCCCACCACTTCAGGCGCAGCCAGTCCATGAAGCCATGGGTCCAGATCCAGGCGTAGCGGCGCTCGCCGATGTCGATGCGCCCCACGCCCTCCATGCCCGGGCGCAGCGTGGCGCTCTCGCCCGGCGTCAGGCTGGCCTCCAGGCGGAACACCGTCTTGCCTTCCTGGACCTGGGCCAGCGGCACGATGCGCGTGACCGTGAAGGGGATCTGCCGGTCGGGCATGGCGGCCAGCGCCACCCTGCCGGTCTGCCCCACCGCCACGTCGTCGATCTGGCGGTCCTCCACGTCCAGCCACAGGCGGTAGCCGTCCAGCGGCGAGAGCTTGAACAGCTCCTGACCGCGCTTGACCGCCTCGCCCAGCTGCTGGCTCAGGTCGCCGCTGACCAGCACGCCGTCGAACGGCGCGCGCAGGCTGGAACGCTGGATCTGCTGCCGGTAGAACTGGATCTGGGCCATGGCCTGGCGCGCCTGCGCCTGAGCGATGGCGGCGGCGGCGCTGTCGCCGCGCGCCATGGCCTCCTCGCCCTGGCGGCGGTACTGCACCTCCAGGTTGCCGGCGCGCAGCAGCTCCAGCTCGGTCTCGCGGATATCCAGCACGGCCAGCACATCGCCCTGCCTGACCTCGTCGCCGGCGCGGCGGGTGGCCTCGGCGATATAGCCCTCGAACGGCGCCGCGACCACGCGCTGCACCACGCCCTGCACGGTGGCGGACGCGCCGACGCGATAGGGCCCGTGGGCCAGCGCGGCGAACAGCGCCAGCGCCGCCACCGCCAGCACCAGCAGCTTGCGGCCGATGTAGCGCGCGCCGAACAAGCGGCCCGCTTCGCGCAGCAGCGCGTCGCGGCCCTTGCGCCACAGGGGCCGTTCCTGGCGCAGCCGCTGGTACAGCACCCGGCCCGCCAGCAGCGCCACGCTCTGGCACAGCTCAATGTCCTGGCGGTCGAAACCGCGCCCGTCCGGCCGCTCGAACAGCAAGGCGCCGCGCGCCTCGGCGTCGGGCGCGAAGGGCACGGTCAGCACGTGGCGGTTGCCGAACTCGCGCGCCAGCTTGTGGTGGGCGCGCAGCTGGATGGTGCGGCCCTCGTCCTGGGGCAGGCAGAGCGTGGTGTTCTGGTCCACGGCCTCGTCCATGGCCTCGGCCACCGCCTGCACCAGGTTCATGTTCTGCACCAGGCGGCTGCTGTGCGACAGCGCCTGCACCTTGATGCGCCCGTCCTGACGAAAGCCGATGCTCACGCGGTCGCATTCCAGGCGGGTCGCCAGGTCGGTCACCAGCGTCAGCGCCACGTCCTTGAAGCGGCCCTCCTTCAAGGCGCGCGCGACGCTGTTGACGACGTACATCAGCCGCTCGATGGTCAGCGCGCTGTCGTTGCGCTCGCCCTGCAGCAGCCAGGCCTCCAGCACGCCCGCGCCCCAGCGCAGGGCCTGCACCACGGGCTCGGGCGGCTGCGGCGCGGTCTCGAAGGCGGCCACGCCATGCAGGCGGCCGCCCAGCACGATGGGATAGGCCACGGTCAGGGCGCGGCCGTCGGCGGCCACGGCCGTCTCGCGGCCCTGCAGGCAATCATCCACCAGGTTGTAGAAACCCGGCCCGGGACGGCTGCCGGCGGGCGTGGCGGCCGCCACCTCGAACGGCCCGGTGTCCGGCTCGCCCAGGATCAGCGCGCCATGGCGCAGGTCCGCGAGCTGGCTGGCCTGCAGGGCCACCCAGGCTTGCAGGAACGCCTGCCGGTCGGCGCTGGAAGACAGCGCCGCCCCCCAGGCCAGGTCCGCGCGCTTCACCTGCGCGGCGACGATCGGATCATTCATCCTCGCTCAGGGCCTGCGCCTCCTCCAGCGGCATGTCCTGGCGGATCATGCGCACACCGGTCTTGCGACGGGCCTTGTTCTCCCATGTATTGGTTTTGGAATTGAACACCACCGAGCCGGTCGCGCCCAGCGCGCCGGACAGGCCCAGCACGCCCACGCCCGCCGCCAGGGCCGCGCGCTCGTCAGGCGCCCGATCCGGCGCGGCGAACGGCTGGAGCGCCGCCTCGCCGGCGGACGCCCGCGGACGCGGATCCTGCTCCTGCCCGTCGGCCTGCCGCCCTTGCTGCTGCTCCTCCTGATCCTGTTCCTGATGCGAGCCGTCCCCCGGCGCTTCCGTCCCGGCCGGGCCGGACGGCGCCATGCTTCGGCCCGCGTCCGACGCGTCCGCGCCACCACGCATGCTGACTACGCCAGGCGCGGCATCGCCGGCAGCATAGAGCGAAATGCCGCCATCGTGGCGTTCGATGACGATATCCGGACGCTCCGGCGCCACGCTGACGCGGCCGCCATCCTGCGCGGCGTGGCCGGCGGACAGGAAGGCCACGCTGCGTTGCGTCCAGGCGCGTTCGAAAACCGGATGCGGCGCATGCCCCAGCGTGCCGGGCCAGGAATACAGCGCTTCCAGCGAGCGGGTGATCAGGTCGGGCGAGTTGCCGCCCGGGCCGAAGCGCGTCAGGTTGACGACGCGGCTGCCCGACAGATCGAAGTAGATGGCCGCGAAATCGCCCACCATCACGTCCTTGGAGAAGCTGCCTCGGAACATGTCGGAACCACGGCCGCCCAGCATGAAATTGCCGCCGGTGCCCGCCAGCAGGATGTCGTCGCCGCCATAGGCGATATCCAGTGTCTCGGCGACGCTGAAACGATCGTTGACGAAGGTCACCCTGCCGTTGTCGCCGAACATGACGTTGGATCCCGCGCCGCTTTCCAGCACGTCGTTGCCGACGCCGCCGATCATCACGCCTTCGCCATTGTTGTAGAGCGAATTGTTGCCGCCCTGCGATGGGAAGGTGGAAGCGAAGGACAGGATGCGCCCCGCCGCCGTGTACAGCGCCTGCGCCGCGTTGCCGGCCATCAGGTTGAAGCCGCCGGCCGCCCGGATGCTGTCGTCGCCCATGCCGCCGAACAGCACGTTGCGCCCGCTGCCGACCGAGATGGCATTGCGGCCCGCCGTCGGCACATTGATGGTTTCCAGCGCGAGCAGGCCGGCGCCCGCCAGGTAACGGGCCTCGCCGCCCGGCGCGGCGGGATCGATGAAATCACCCCGATCGCGCAGGTAGTTGACCGGCGTCACCGTCACGATGCGGCCGAAGTTGGCAAACACGATGTTGTTGCCGTCGCCCGCGGTGATGGTGTTGCCGCCGACGGCCAGCCGGTCCGCCGCCGCGCCCACCGCCTGTCCGGCGGCCTGATCCGGACTCAGCACCAGCGTCAGCGCGTACAGCGAACGCAGGTCCGGCGAGCTGCGCATGTCCATGGGCGTCCCCAGGTCGATGTTCAGGCCGGCATTGCCGAACACGATGTTGTTGCCCTGGCCGGCATGGATCGTGTTGTTGCCGCCGCCGCCGGCGATCAGGTCCTTGCCCGAGCCGCCGTAGATCAGGTCGTCGCCGGCGCCGCCGTACAGGATCACGCCCTGGGTCGCCCCGCGCGCGTCCAGCACGTTGTTGCCCGCCCTGCCGAAGGCCAGCGCCTGGCCCGCCACCCGGTGGCCGGGCGTGGCGGTGTAGTAGCGGTCGTCCTGACTGGTGGAGCCGAACAGCAGCACCGGCCGGCTGGCGCCGCCCACGGTATCTCCCTGGACCACCAGCGTGTTGCTGCCGCCGCCGCCCTGCACCAGGGTCACGGTGCCCACGGGCGCATGGCGCACGGTGTAGGTGTCGTCGCCCTGGCCCAGCATGGTGTTGACCGACTGCACGCCGTGGAAGACGATGCCCCGGTCATAGCCATGGATGCCGGCTTCGCTGGCCTGGAAGATGCTGCCCGCCGCCGCGCCCACGCCCGGCGTCATGCCCAGTCCGGTGATGCGGCCGAAGTCGCCCGCCTGCGGGTTGTTATACAGCCTGCCCAGGCCGCTCAGCTGCGCGGCCATGTCCTGCATGCCCACCTGGCCGGTGAGCGTGCCGTCGTCGAACAGGCGGATGCGGTTGTTGGCCGCGGCCGTCGGCGCCTGGCCGGTATTGCGCGCGCCCAGCGGCGCGTCGGTCTCGCCGGGCAGGCCCACGCCGGCGCGCAGCGCGCCGTCGTAGTCCGGCTTGTCCAGCGCGCCGCCCTCGATCAGCAGGCTGCCCTGGATGCCGGACACGTCGTGCGGCTGGTCGGGATAGTTGGCATAGCTCACGCCCGTGACCGGATCCACGACGATCGTTGGCTGGTCGGTGGCGCGCGGCGCGCGCACCTTGCCCGGATCGTTGGGCGGTCCGGCGTGACCCGGATCGGCCACCGGCACGACGATGGATGGCAGGGCCACATCGTGCATGCCGGGCAGCGTGGTGAACAGCGTGGCCGACAGCCGCAGGTCGCGGCCGGCCAGGCTCACCGGCGGCAGGCCGATGCCCGGGCCGTCCTCCAGCTTGACCAACACCTGCCGGGTCGTATCCCAGCCCTGCCCGCCGACGCCATTGGCGTCGAACGCCAGCACCACGCTTTCATGCCAGGTCTGACCGCCGTCGGTCGACAGCAGCAGGCCACGGCCCTGCAGGCCCTGGCGCACGGCCGCCAGCCCATCGGCGGCGGACAGGCCCGTGCCTTGCGTCAGCGAGCCGTAGAGCGCGGACGCCAGCATGGCGCTGGTCAGCGACACATAAGCCTGGCCGCTGGCCGGACGCGGCAGGATGCCCATGTCCAGGCTCACCGACAACGCCAACGGCGCGCCGCCGCTGCCGTTCAGCGCGCCCGGCTGGGCGGTGACGACGACGGGCTGCTTGCCGTCCAGCACGCCGCGCGAGCCGTCGCGGCCGCTGACGATGGTATTGCCCGTCACATCGCCCGACAGGTCGAAGGTATTGCTGCCGCTGCCGCCGATCAGGGTGGTGATCACGTTGCTGCGCGTGGACAGCACATAGATGTGGTCGTTGCCCTCGCGCGCGTCCAGGTTCACCCTCTGGATATTCTGGTAGCGGGTGTTCAGCCCGGCGCCGCGCAGCCCTTCCTGCGTCAGCACGAAGGCATCATCCTCCTCCGTGCCCAGCGTGGTGTACGTGTTCACGCCCTCGCCGCCATCGATGGACAGTTCGCCGTTGAGCACGTAACCGCGCGCGCCGCCCGCCTGCGCCTGATCCTGCTTGAAGGCGTAGACCATGAAGGCGTCGTCGCGCTTGCCGCCATGCAACGCCAGCGGCGCGGCATTGCTGTAGATGCGGAACACGTTGACGCTGTTCTCGGCGCCGTAGATCGTCATGCCATGGCTGTTGCCGCGCGACAGATAGCCCTGCGTGGTGCGCACGGTATCGATCCGGTCGCCCGCCGCCACACTGGGCGGCAGCCGGTCCAGCCCGTACAGCTGGCCGATCTGGAACTCGTTGCGCTTTGCCGGATCGCTGCCGCGGCCGCCGTCGATGACGACCTGCGTGCCGGTGTCGTCGATGTAGAAGCGATTGCCGCCGTCCACCGCGTTCAGGCGCAGCCCGCCCGTGCTGGTCCGGTCGTAGTTCACGCGCTGCACCGCGTCGGCGTAGCCCGCGCCCTGCGGCGTCAGCTTGGCCAGATAGCCGGCGCGCAGCAGGAAGGTCTCGTCCTGCGCGGTGCCATTGATGGTCAGCTGGTTGACGCCCGCCAGGTTCTCGCGGCCCTGCCCGTCGGAATGATGGACATTGATCAGCACGGAGGTCAGCGCCTCGGCCAGATTGACGATGACGCGGTTGGAGCCCGCGCCGCCGTCGACGTCGACGCGATCGACCTGACCGGGAACGGTCTGCCGGCTGGTCAGCGACGGCAGCTTGTCCAGCACGATGAGGTCGTTGCCCGCTCCCCCGGAAATCGACACGCCGCCCGCCAGCGCCCGCGCCGACAGATAGATGTAATCGTCGCCATCGCCGCCCAGCACCGTCGCGCCAGCCCCCAGCAGGATCTGCGACATCCAGATCTTGTCATTGCCGGCGCCGGATTCGACGTGCAAACGGCCCAGGAAGTCCGCCATCGACAGGCTGATGAGATCCTGGCCGTTGCCCGTCAGGATCGTCGTCGCGCCATGCTGGACGGTCTCGGACAGCAGCACGCGGTTGTCGCCGTCGCCCGCGTCTATCCTCAGCATGCCCTGGCCGACGGTCCGCGTCAGCGTGATCTGGTCGGCATCCCTGCCGGTGACGATGGACGTATCGCCGCCCACCGTGACCGTCTCCAGCGCGACGACGTTGCCGCCGTCGCCGGCGTCGATCGTCAGGCCGCCGGTCAGGCCGCCGTTGACCAGCGTGATCTGATCCGCGTCCTTGCCGGTCGTGATGCGCGTATCACCGCCCACCGTCACCGTCTCCAGCTTGACGACATTGCCGCCGTCGCCGGCGTCGATCGTCAGGCCGCCGGTCAGGCCGCTGTTGACCAGCGTGATCTGATCTACGTCCTTGCCGCTCGTGATGCGCGTGTCGCCGCCCACCGTCACCGTCTCCAGCTTGACGACGTTGCCGCCGTCGCCGGCGTCGATCGTCAGGCCGCCGGTCAGGCCGCTGTTGACCAGCGTGATCTGATCCGCGTCCTTGCCGGTCGTGATGCGTGTAGCGCCGCCCACCGTCGTGGTATCCAGCCTGACGACATTGCCGCCGTCGCCGGCGTCGATCGTCAGACCGCCGGTCAGACCGCTGTTGACCAGCGTGATCTGGTCCGCGTCCTTGCCGCTCGTGATGGACGTGTCGCCGCCGACCGTCGCCGTGTCCAGCGTGACGACATTGCCGCCGTCGCCGGTCAAGATGGACAATCCGCCGCCGACGCGCGTGCCGATCACGGATACCGTGTCGTTGCCCGCGCCCGTCTCGATGCGCACGCCGCCCGAGGTTTCGGTCGACTGCAACACCACGCGGTCATCACCGTCCTGCGTGGACACCGTCAGCAGCTGCTGCGCGATCAGGCGCGCGCGGATCTCGATATCGTCCTGGCCGGACCCGCCCAGAATCTGCATCGTGTTGCCCTGGGTCAGCAAGCCGTTGCCGTCCAGCGCGCCGCCAGCGTCGGCGGTCGCGCCGAAGCGGACGGTGTTGGCGCCGGTCTCGCTGCCGTGGATGACGATTTCCGGCGCCAGCAGGCGGCCGTCTATCGTGATGGCCGAGGCCTTGCCGTAGGCGCCGCGGTCATCGCGGTCCACACGCAGGTTCATGCGCTGTCCGGCCGAGATCAGGCCGCCGGGCTGACCATTGGACGGAGCGGCGACATACAGGTTGTTGCCGGCCAGCAGGCTGGCCACGCCCACGGCGCTGAGCGCCGAGCCGGCCGCCACATGAATGTCCCCGCCCACGCCAGCCGCGCTGGAACGCGCCGCCAGCCAGACGTTGCGCGCCTCGATCCGGCCCACGTTGAGCGCCAGCGTCTGCGTGGCGCCCAGCGCATCGTCAGCCTGGGCCACCTGCACCAGCGCGACGTCGCCGCCGGCCGTGGCGTTGAGCGTGGCCTGCGGCCCGATGGCCGCCACGATCAGCGCGTCGTTGACCGCCGCGCCCGCGGCGTCGGACTGGCCGTAGCCGCCGACCGAGCCGGCCGCCGTGAAATACAGGCTGCCGCCGATGACGACCGGATCGGCGCGGCCGGCGGACAGGCCCGGATGCGCGGTCTTGTCGTTGACGATACTGGCCTGGCTGCTCAGGCGGATCTCGTCGCGGTTGCGCGATTCCACGTGCGCCAGCGCCAGGTCATGCGCGCCCAGCTGGCTGATCGCCACGGCCCCCTGGGCCAGCGCGATCAGATAGCCGGACAGATCGGTCAACAGCGGCTGCGCCGCCACGCCGATGCCGCCGGACAGGGTGCCCAGCCAGGCATTGCGCGCGGTCAGCGCGGCCTGGCCCGGCGCCGTGCCGTTCAGGATGTCTTCCAGCGCGTAGATCCGCGCGTCGCCGCGCAGGCCATTGCCGTCCGCCACCGTCACGCCGCCCAGGCGCAGGCCATGCAGGCCATAGACGTTCAGGCTGGTTCCGGCCTGCGCCTTCAGCACGGCCTGACTATCGCTGGCCGACAGATTGACCAGCACGGGCGACCCGTCCGCCGACAGGTCCGCGCCCAGCTGGCCGACGGACTGCCCCGCGATCAGGACCACCTCCCGCGCATAGCCCAGCGCCGCAAGCGCCTGCGCGCTCAGTTCGCTGAGCGTGACGTTGGCGTATTGGCGCTGGCCCGCCGCCGTGGCGTTCAGGATCGACTGCCCCGCCTGCAGCGTGACGTTGCCGGCGGCGATCACCTGGCCCACGCGCAGGTTGGCGTCGGCCTGGTAGCTGGAGCCGGCCTGGGCCGTGCCCTTGGTATTGGCCAGCACCAGGTTCAGGTCGACGCCGCCCTGCTGCGCCACCCGCGCCACGCCGCCCGCCTCGACATAGAGCGCATGGCCCGCGCCCAGATTGAGTTGCAGCGCCTTGGCGCCGTCGTACTGGTAGATGCCGTTGGCGTCGCGGGTGCCCCCCACGATGTCGCGATTGGCGACCAGGCTGACCTGGCCCTGGCTCTCCAGCGTGCCCGCGTCGGTGCCGATGATGGAACCGCCCTGGGCGCTGACCGTGATGGTGATGCCCTTGGCGGCATGGATGTCGCCCAGGCGGATGCTGCCTTTGGGCGAGTCCAGGCCCACCGTGGTGTCGCTATAGGCCGACACCACGCCGTCGACCGCCTGCACCGCCAGCGAGCGGGTCAGGTTGATGGTGAGATAGCGCGGATCGCGCATGTCGCCCACCAGCGCGCCCGTCTTCAGCTGCTGCGCGCTGGCGCCGTCCTGCACCACGAATGGCACGTCGACGGCCTTCCAGACCGGGTCCAGGAAGCCGCTGCCGATGTCCACCACCTGCAGGCCGGCGGTCCGGGCCGCGGCGATGTTCGCCTGCAGCTGCGCCAGCTGTCCGCCGGTCGCGCCTTCCAGCATCCGGCTGTTGTAGACGAAGACCTCGCGGCTGTTCTCGAACAGGCCGAAGCGGTCGGCGAACAGGAATTGCAGTTCGGTGCCCGCCGCCAGCCTGGCGCCGAGCTGCAGCGCGGCATCGTTCGAGAACATGGGATTGACCGCCCGCCACAGGCTGGCGTCGGTGAAGTCCACGTGGGCGCGGTCCAGCGAGACCGTGCCGGCGGGCCCGATATAGCGGTACAGCGTGTGATAGACGCCCGCCAGGTTGGCGGCATTGGCGCGCGACAGGATGGCCTTGTCGGCCTCCGGCAGCGCGTCGAAGATGTTGGCGCGCTGGTCGCCGCTGATCGTGCTCAGGTCGGGCAGCTTCAGCGTGTATTCGCCCAGCTGCGCGCCGATCGAGCCCTGCCCCGAGGTGCGCAGCGTAATGCCCTGCCCCGCCTTCACATTCAGGAAGCGATCCGCCGGCGGCACGCCTTCGGACTGGCTGTCGATATCGAAGACCTTTTCGTTGATGGTGGCGGACACCGGATACAGCAGGTTGTTCTCGATATTGCGCAGCGTCGCCGCCGAGAAGTAGAAGAAGTACCCGGTCCGGTAGCTGCTGCCGTACAACGCGATCTCGTCGGCCGTCTGCGCCGGCGCGTCGGTCTTCTGGACATAGTTGCGCACATAGGCCTGCGCGCTCGCCAGGTCAGCGGCCTTGAAGTCCACCGTGACAGCCTTGCCCATGCCGGGATACAGGGCCAGCAGGGCATCGTTCTGGCCCGCGCCCGTCTGGTAGAGCATGGCGTCGGCCAGCGTGGCCGCCAGGCGGATGCTGCCGTCGGCGCCGACGATGGCGTAGTACGCGGTGTCGGCCCGCAGTCCGCCGACCGCGTCGCGGAAGTAGATCTCGTCGCCGGTCGCCAACGCGCGCAAGCCGCCCTTGCCGTCATCCACGATGAACATGTTGGCGAGCTTGAAGCTGCCGTCGGCCAGCCCCGTCAGCGCCGAAGACGCGCCCACGGTCGAGGTCAGGCGCTCGCGCCAATAGTTGTGGTATTCGGCCGTCTGCGCCAGTTCCTTGTTCACGGCGTAGTCATAGACCACCTGGTTGCGCACCGACTTCACCAGGTCCTGGACGCCCGCCAGGTTCAGGCTGGACGGCAGGTGATTGGGGTCGTAGGCCTGGTTCTTGAACTGCTCGTGCAGGGCCTGCATCTGCGCGCTCAGGCTCGCCGGATCCGCCACGGCCTGGGCCTGGAACAGATGCGTGCTGACCGTGAACATGCCGCGCAGATTGGCAGCGGCGAATCCCGTCAGCAACTGCGGCATGATGCCCGCGTCGGTGAACAGCGATTTAATCAGGGCCTGCCCGTCCGGCGTCTGCCTGAGCTGCTCGAACTGCTGGTACAGCATGGCCTGTTCCTTGGACGCGAACAGACGAACGCGGTTGCCGCTCTCGACCAGCACGTAGTAGGCCACGTTGTTCTGCAGGCTGATGGTCTTGCCATCCTTGGCCAGCGCGTCGTTCAGGTAGACCCGGTCGTAGTTCTGCAGATTGCGGTAGCCGGTCACGTTGCCGGCGGCATCGAGCACCGGCACGATGTCGGTCTTGGTCAGGGTGATGACGTCGTCCGTGGCGACGGACGCGCCGCTGGCCGAGGCGTCCAGTAGCCTGACCGAGATGGCGCCGGGCGTGGCGCCCACGGCCTTCAGGATCTGCTCCAGCGTCAGCGCCTCGCCATTGGGCAGGAAGGCGTTGTCCGCCGTGTCGGCCAGCGTCACCACGCGGCCGTTCACGCTCTTGATGTAGTAGACCAGCGTCTGGCTGGAGCCGGCGAAGCTCAGCTCCACGCGCTGGCCGCGCGTCAGCGCGTCGTTGCCGGCCAGCGTCAGCGAGGCCGCGCCCTTGGCGGCCAGCGACTGCTGCGCGAAACCGGAATCGACCAGCCGGATGCCCGCGTTGACCACCATGCCGCCCAGATCGATCGGCTTCTGGCTCCAGTTCGGATCATTGGTGTCCAGATTGCGGTAGGCGTACAGCGCCTTGAGCTGCGATTCCTCGGCGTAGACATCGCCGGCGAACACGATCCGGCCCTTGAGCCAGGCGCTGTCCGGGCTCTGGGCCGTCAGCGGATTGCCGAACTCGTCCACCACGGATACGATCTTGAGCTTGCCGTTGTCGTAGACGCCCAGCTGATGGCCCGTGCGCGTCGTGCCGTCGTTGGTCATGAACAGGTCCAGGCCGGTCAGCGAAATGTTCTGGCCGCTGGCGAGCAGGGACTTGATCGCGTTGAGCATCTGGATGCGCGCGCCGTCGCTCAGGTTGGACGCGCTCAGGTCCCAGCTGAAGCCGTTGCCCAGGCTCACATAGTTGCCATACCTGGCCGCGCCGCCCGTTGTCGTCTCGGTGTACTGGTAGAAGGTGAGGTTCTGATTGCCCCACCAGCCCCAGGCCGAGCGGCTGTCCACCGCGAGCGAGCCCTGCATGAGCGCGGTCGCGCCCAGGCCGCGCCGGATCGCGTAGGCGATCTCGCCCTTGTTGTCGCCCTTGCCCAGGCCCGTCAGGCCGAAGCTCAGTTCGGACGGCAACTGCTGGGCGATGACGGCGTCGCTGCCGTTGCGCACGTAGTAGTTCTTCAGCGTGACGGTATCGTCCAGCACCAGCGACAGGTAGTTGTCCGGGTGGTAGATCCCCATGGACGTCGAGCCGTCCGCGCGCTTCAGGTCGAAGGACTGGATCCGGCGCGTGACCTCGACGCCGTCGATGGTCAGCTTGATCTCGCTGCCCACCAGGCCATTGGCCGGGTCGTTGAGCCAGGCGACGTATTCCTGCACCGACGAGACGTTGGCCGGAATCTGCCACCCCAGGGCGGCCCCGGCGAGCGCGATGGTATTGCTGGTGACGCTGCGCTGGATCACCGAGCCGGCCTTGCCCAGCGAGGTGTTGGTCAGCAGGTCGTACAGCGAGCCCGGGCCGGTCGGGATCTTGGCCGAGGGATGGGCGGTGTTGTAGGCGTTGATCGCCGCGATGACCGCGTTCGTGATGTCGCTGTCGCCAGCCGGCGGGTTCGCGACCTGCGTCCCGTTGGCCGGCACCCCGGGCCGCGCGGCCTGGACCTTGTCGGCGTAGTTCTCGCCGCCATACTCGCCGCTGCCGCTGCCCAGCACCACGTTGAGCGACACGTGGCCGTTGGTCGACGCGGAGATGCCCACATAGGGCGTCTTCAGCGTGATCAGCACCGTGTCGAAGTCCTGCGATCCCCAGTATCCGCCGTTCTTCATGACCGGCAGGATCTGGTCGATCAGCAGCTTCTGGCCGCCGATCTCCGCGTAGGTGTACTTGCGCAGCGCGGCCAGCACGTCCGCGCCATTGCCGCTGGCGGCCAGCTGGTTCAGCTGCGCCTGCGTGAACGTCATCTGCAGGACGCCGGACCCAAGGGTCGACGCCGGCAGCGTCGCCGGCAGGGTAAAGCGGATCGGCAGGTTGGCGTTGGACGTGTCGGTGGCGCCGGCCAGGCCATAGGCCGGGCCGAACAACACGCCCTGGCTGCCGGCGGTGTAGCCGAGCGAGGCCATCGACACCGGCGCGGCGTACAGGCCGGTCGCCGAATCGTAGACCGAGAACTGGAAGCGGTAGTTCAGGCCGTCGTTCGAGACCGCGATCAGCTTGCCCAGGATTTCCTGGCGCGCGTTGCCGTTCAGGCTGTTGTTGTACGCCAGGCGCACCAGGCGCCCGCCGTCCACCGCCGCCTTCAACAGGGCCTCGTAGTCGCCGGCGCGCTCGAAGGCCACGGCCAGGTAGCGTCCATCGCCTTCGAGCTGGGTGCTCAGGAAGGTCCCGGCGCCGCCCAGCGTGATGCTGGCCACCTGCAATGCCCGCACGCCCGACCAATAGCCTTCGTACCGCGCGATCTGCGCGTTCAGATCCGCCAGGATCCTGGCCGTGACCGTGGGATAGGCCTTCTCGGTCGCGGTGCGGGTATCGGCCTTCTCGCCGTCCAGCAGCGAGCCGCCGTTGAGCGTGATGCTGACGCTGCCCAGCTGCGAGTACACCGAAGCCTGCGGATTGACCCAGTTCACCGGCTTGACCAGCACCAGGTCGGCGTTGGCCACGTTCTGCGCGATGTAAATGCTCTTGTCGGCGCCGGCCACGCCGCCGGCCAGTCCGGCCTGGGCCGCGAAGCCCTGGCGCGCATGGATGGACAGCGCCTTGGCGGCCGAGCCGATGGCGCCATAGCCGGCGTTCAGCTCGACGCGATTGCCCAGCACCACGGTGTCGTTGCCGGCCGAGGCGTGCGCGTAGATGCCGTTGAGAGCCTCGATATAGACGGTCCCGGCCGACGAGGCCACCTTCTGCAGCATGGCCCGGGAGCTGGTGCCGCCCTCGGAGAAATATGTCAGCCGGATATCGTTGCGCGCCTCGGCCCGGGTATAGCCCGCCGAACCCATGACGTTCAACTGGATGGAACCGCCCAGCGCGTAGGCCTCGACATTCACCGAGGCGGTGCCCGGCTGGATCTGCCCATTGGGATCGCGCGCCAGGATGCCGACCTCGCCGCGAGTCGTGATGGACGTCGACTTCGACGACGACACGGCCTCGATGCGCACGGTCTTGCCATTGCCGACGATCACGTTGCCGCCCAGCGTCACGTCGCCGTTGCTGCGGATATAGACCGCGTTCGGCTGCGAGCTGGAGCCCAGGAACGTCAGGTTGATGTCCTGCGAGGCCGGCACGTAGAAGGTATAAAGCTCCTGCTGCTTCTTCTCGACCACCTGCGTCAGCGTGGTGGTCTTGGTGCGCAGCCAGCCGCCGCCGCTGGAATGCGGTCCGTCGTTGCGCACGATGACGCTGGTGTTGTACTTGCGGTAGGTGACGACGAAGTCGGAACTCTCCAGCTGCTGGCCGCCCACCGTCACCACGCTGAAGCGGCCCAGGCCCGGGATGTAGATCGGCCCGTTCGGGTCCGCCCGCAGCTCCTGCTTGCCGCTGCCTTCCACGTAGTTCGGCAGGACCACGTCTTTCAGCTTGCCGCTGGCCGCGAGCTGGTCCCGCAGCACGCCAGGCACGGAAGATTCACTGGTATAGGCCACCACGGTCGACACCAGCACCGGGCGCGACTGCGCATAGGTGACGTAGGGGCCCTTCTTGGTAGTGTTCTTGTTGGTCAGCCAGCCCAGCGGATCGACGCCGTCGCCGATCAGGTTGAGCTGCTTGGTGACGTAGGTGGTCGTGGTCGTTTCGCTGGATTCCCAGCCCATGACCCAGACCATCACCTGGCCTTGGGCCGGCTTGTAGGTCGTGGTCAGCTGGCCGCCCAGGTTCCCCACCACGGCGCTGGAGCCGGCCGTGTTGCCCGGGCCGCTGCCGTTGTCGTAGACCCAGACCCAGCCCGGCTGCCCCACGCCGGCGTTCGTCACCTGGACGAACTTGTTCCAGACCGTGTGCACCACCTGGTCCGCGCCGTTGAGCTCGTACAGGTCGCGCTGGCCGCGCGCGGTGTCGATGATCTCGATGCGGCCCTTGCGGTAGGTGCTGACGTCGATGTCGCCGGTCACCAGCGCATAGGTGGTCTGGTTGTCGATGCGCACCGAGGCATAACCGTTGGCGACGATCAGGTTGCCGTTGCCCACCGAGATGATCTGGCCCGTCAGCGTGATGCTGCCGCCCGCCAGCCGGATCGGATCCAGGATGATGGTCTGCGTGGCGTAGTCGAAGCGGCCCGTGATCGCGCCAAAGCGATTCATGGATCCGTCGGCGCTGTACGACACGCCGCTGCTCGCGTAGCCATTGTTGTCCTGCAACGACTTGTTCTTGTCGCCCCGGAAGGACGAATCGATGCGGATATAGGCGTCCGTGACCCCGCTCTGGATCTTGCCGTCGATGTTCAGCGTCAGGGCCGATATGTTCACCGCGCCCAGCGCGAAGATGCGCGAATCGCTGGCCGCCTTGTCTCTGGCGATGTAGGAGGAGAAGGAACCGAGGTTGCGGTAGCCCCACTTCAGCAGCACGTCCGAGGCCGTTTCACTGGCGCCCGTGCTGGCGGCATTGTTCTTGAAATAGTCGACGATGAACTTCCAGCTGTTCTCCAGCACCGTGGGATCGGCGCCGGTATTGAACCAGCCGTCGCTCTGCAGGCTGAAGTTGCCCTTGGCCTGGATGTCCAGGCTCAGCGCCGAGATCGTGCCGGTGACGTTGATGCTGCCCAGCGTGTTGACCACCGAGACCTTGCCCAGCGGATTGACCACCGCGCCCAGCAGGTTCAGGTCCACCGGCGCGTTGCCCACCAGCGCCATCATCTCGGCGTCCAGCGCGCCGCCGAATGGATCGGCGGCCCAGCCGTTCTTCAGCTGCAACACGCGCACTTCCGCCACGTCGGAACCGGTCGCGCCCTTGACCGACGCGTCGTTGATGTACAGATGACCGGACTTGAAGATCTTCATCTCGCCGTCGGAGCCCGGGCGGATGATGGTGCCGTCCATGACGACGGCGTCGTTCACGTTCATCAGCATCGGCGAATCGTTGACGATGTTGATCTGTGTGTTGGCGCGCGCGTCGATGCCGCCCGTCTTCACCCCGCTGGTATCGGCCGCGCTCACATAGACCGAGCCGCCGGACGCATACAGGTTGGGGATATCGACGTAGAAGGTGTAGAACGAATCCAGGTAACGGCCCTTGCTGTCCGTCAGCTGCAGGCTCTTGAGCTGCTGCTGCAGCGCCGCGATGTTGGCCTGGTAGCGCGCCACCGCCTGCGGGTCGGAGGCGTGCTCGGACTGCATCTTGGTCAGCGTGCGGATCTGCTGGCTGATGATGTTCTGCTGGCTGGCGTAGCGCAGCACCGGCTGGCCCAGGTCCACCGTCTTCAGCACGTAGTAGATGCTGCCCACCTTGTCGGCCGCGAAGCTGCCGAAGTCCCAGTCCAGCGCGCCGTCCTTGTCGTCCTGCGTCAGCGAGGGCGGGTTCTTCTTCCAGTAGCTGTTGCCGTAGTTTTCCGTGGCCAGGTTCAGGTTGCGGCTGTCCAGGCTGTCGTAGTAGTAATAGTCGTTGCCCTTCTTGATGATCATGCCGGTCGTGACGTTGACCTCGATGTCCTGCGCGCGGAACGCCGTCAGCTCATAGCGCACGTCGATGTTGACCGTGCCGCCGGCGCCGTTCAGGCTGGTCGAGTTGGCGCCCAGCAGCTTTTCCAGGATGGCCTTGACGGCGGGCGAATTCGGGTCGAACGAGACCGTCGGGTTGGCCTGCGTGGGCAGCACCAGCACGCCCGCCTGGGCCAGCGCCTTGAGCAGCTCGGCCGGGATCACGAATACATTCGCCGCGTTATTCACGCCGGCGATGATGCGCGTGGCGGACGAGGTCGCGACCTTGCTCGATGCCTTGTCGACCACGCCGGCGGCCAGCTTGACCGTCGGGTTCAGGTTCAGGCCGATCACCTGCACCGAACCGTTCACCTTGGCCTGGTCCAGCATCGACGGGTTGGTTTCCAGGCGCACGTTGCGCTGCGCCTTGATCAGCGAGCCATTCGTCGCCACGCCGTCGATCAGGATGGTGTTGATCTGGCGCGCCTTGGCGCCGCTGTTGACCAGCGGGATCTGCGCCACGCCCACCATCGTGAACGAGACGTTGTCGTTGGCCAACAGATAGCCCGTGGACAGCGGATCCGAGACCTTGCTGTTGCCGGCCAGCGCCAGGATGTTGTCGCCCTCGATCGACGAATTGTCGATCTGGATGCTGTTGCGCACGGTCAGGTCGTTGTTGCTGTCGGTCTTGCTCGCGCTGGCCACCGAGATGATCAGCATGTCGCTGATCGTCGTGGTCACGCCGCGCGTATTGGCCGCCAGCGTCACGTCGCCGAAGGTGTTGCGCACGAAAGCGCCGTTGATCTTGACCTGGGCCAGCGCGCCGTCGGTGCTCAGGTGGTTGGTCGACAGCGTGACGGTGAATCCCGCCACGCCGGTGATCTTGTTGCGCTGGGTGTAGATGATGTCGTTGGTCGCCACCATGTCCAGCATGCCCGGAGTGCCGTAGTTCCCCCTGGCCTGCACCACCGTCGCGCCGGCCGTGTCGATGGTGTCGCCGGCCGCGCGCGCGCCGCTCACCTCGATGACGGACTGCGGACGGATCTTGACGTCATGCTTGCTGACGTCGGCGCCCACCAGCTTGACCGAATAGGCGCTGAGCGCGGATTCGCCGCGCACCGTGTTGCTGGCGCGGATGTCGACCTTGTTGCCGATGACCCGCGCCCCGCCGCCGATGCCGACATAGGACGAGCCGCCGATGTCGGCCTCGATCTTGCCCTGCCGGCCCGCCACCAGGGCGATGGTGCCGGCGTCCATGCTGACACCCACCGACTGCGCCTGGCTGGCCGAGATGTTCAGCAGCGTGCCCTCGATCTGCGCGCGGTTGGAGATTTCCACGCGCGCGTCCAGGCTGGTGCTCAGCCTGGCGCTGTCCACCGAAATGGTGAGGCCGCCCACTTCCAGCGAGCGCGCCTCGGCCAGCAGGCCGGCCTCGCCGTTGCGGTCGGTCGTCGCCCTGGCCGTGACGCCGATCACGTCGCCGCGCAGGCTGGCGTTGTCGACCACGGCCTTGAGCGAGCCCTGCAGCACGGTTTCGGCGCTCATCACGCCGACGCCGATCACGCCGCCGGTGATCGCCTTGGAATAGGCCTTGCCATAGTACGTGCCTTGCGCGTTGACGCTGACCAGGCCGGGCGTGCGGCCGGACGCCGTGGTCACGCCCACGCCGTTGAGCACGGCGCCGTTGCGCGCCTCGGCCAGCGTGGTCGCGCCGATATCCACCTTCGCCTTGTTGACGTTCACGGCCAGGCCCGTCGTGGCGGCCACGCCGGCGGTCTGGGTACGGCTGAAGTCCACCGCCACCAGCGCGTCCACGCTGACGCTCGGCGCCGACACCTGCGCCTCGGACACCGAGGCCGTGGTGGTGTCGCGGGAGATGTTCTCCGCGATGCCCACGCCCACCGCCGCGCCGATCACGCCCACGGCCACGCTGACCTGGGTCAGGTCGATTTCCGCCAGCACATTGGTGTCGGCCTTCACGGCCAGCGCGCCCAGGGCGCCGACCTTGCCATTGCCGGTGATGCGGGCGCTGACGTTGTTGCGCGTGTTGTTGGTGACGCGCACGCCTGCGCCAGCGCCGGCCACGCCGGCGCTGGCCGCGACCGAGGCCGTCACCGCCTCCAGGTTCTTGAACTGCGTCTTCTCCAGCGCCAGCACCGACAGATTGTCATAGGCGCCCACCTCCTTGCCACCGGCCGTGCCGATGTAGGCCGACACGGTGTTTTCCGCCGTGGTGTCGACCAGCGACACCACCAGCGACACGCTGGCGCCGGGCGCCAGGCCCAGCGACGCCGCCACGCCATAGGCAGCCGAGCGTTCGATGATGCTGTCGTCCTTGGCCCGCACCGTCAGCGAGCCGCGCTCGCCGTCGATGCCGACGGTGATCGTCGAGCCGTCTATGTAGGCCGAGGTGTTGCTGGCATAGCGGTTACTGACCTGCACGCCCGAGCCGGCCACCGCCACGCCCGCGCCGACCACGGCCAGCGCGCCGGCGAAGTTGACGCTGTTCAGGGTCTCGCTGGACGTCGCCAGCACATCGAGATTGCCCTTGGCCACGGTGACGGTGCTGTTGGCGATGTAGGCCTGCGCGCCGTTGGTGCGCGTCACGCCGTCACCCGAATAGGCGCCGAAGGTATTGCTGGCGATGGACACGCCCATGCTGGCGCCCAGGCCGGCGCCGGTGACGCTGGCCGCCACCGCGCCGGTCACGGCGGTGATGGTCGACGTATTCTCGGCCGTGACCGACACGCCGGTGCCGGCCGTCACGGTCGAGCCCGTGAGGCGGCTGCCCGTCTCGTTCGCCACGACCTGGGAACTGCCGGCGCCCGCGCCGGAAACCGCCACGCCCGTCAGCGCGACCGCCGCCGAGGCCGCCACGGAGACGCTGTCCACCGTGGCGGTTTGCCTGGCCGTGACCGATACGCCGTCGGACACCGTGATCGTGGCGCCGCTGACGCGCGCCTGCACGCTGGCCGCCGCCACATTCTTGACATCGGTGGCGCCCACCGCCACCGAACCACCCTGCATGGAGAAGGCCAGCGAGGCGCCGACGGCCTTGGCCTTCAGGGTGCTGCCGTCCTGCGCAGCGACGCTCAGGCGCGCCATCTGCGCGCCCGTGCCGCTCACCGACAACACGCTGTTGTCGACATAGGCCTCGACGGCTCCCAGGGTCTTGTTGCCGGCCACGGCCGCGCCCACCGACAGGGCCAGGCCGGAACCGGTGCCCGCCGCGCTGGCGCCGACCGCCGTCGCCTCCAGCGTCGAGGTATTGGTCGCCTTGACCGTCAGGCTCTCGGCCGCGCGCACGGCGGTGTCGACCTGGGTCAGGCCGTCCACATAGGCACGGGTGACCGCCTTGCTCGTGTTGAAGGCCGCCGCGCCGGCGCCGGCCAGCGCCACGCCGCCCATGGCCACCGCCACCGCGCCGGCCCCAACCTTGGCTTCCAGCCGCTGCACGCTGTCGGCCGTGACCGACACCGCGCCCAGGTTGGACAGCTTGCTGCCGGTCAGTCCGGCGCGCGCGCCGGCCGTTTCCGTGATGCTGTTCTCGGCCAGCGCCGAGCCAATGGCCAGCGAGGCGCCGGCCGCCGTGAAGCCCACGCTGGCGACCACCACGGTCGCCTTGATGGTGCCGCTCATGTCGGCATCGATATTCAAGGCATTGCCGGCATTGCCGTCGATGCGCGAGCCGTTGACCAGCGCCGTCGCGGACGAGCCGATCAGGTTGCGCGCATTGGCGCCGCCGCCCGCGAGCGAGACGCCGCCCAGGCCCGCGCCCACGCTCACCGACACCGCGACCGACACGGTCGTGATGGCGGCCTGGCTGTCGGCCTTGACCGTGATCGCCGGCGCGCCGGCGATCCGCACGCCATCCATGGTCGCCAGCGTGGTGTTGCCGATCTCGTTCTGCGCCAGCGAGGCGGCCACCGACAAGGCGGCGGTCGCGCCCAGCGACACCGCCACGGCGATCGCCACCGCGGCGATGGTGCTGTTGATCTCGGCCTGGTCCAGCGCCCTGACGGTCACGCTGCCCGCCTCGAAGCGGTTCTGCTGGTTCTGGTCGCTGATGCGCGCCGTGATGCCGGTCTGGATCTTGTTGACCGCGCGCGCGCCAGCGCCGGCGCCGGAGACGGCCAGGCTGGCGCCGTCGACGACGGGCGGCGCATAGGCCACCGACACCGCCACCGCGCCGGCCACCACGACCGCGTCGATGCTCTGCTTGCGGTCCACATCGCCGTTGGCCTTGAACGAGACGTTGCGCGCGTCCACGCTGACCGCGCCCGCCGTGACGGCGCTGCGGTCGATGAAGGCCACGATCTCATTGACCGGACGGCCCGCGCCCAGCGCGACCACCTGGCCGGCGCTGTTGACGTCGTAGCCGATGACGTTCTCGGCCATGGCCACGCCGATCGAGGCCGAGGCCGCGGCGTACTGGCTGACCGAGACCGAGGCCGACATGCCCAACACCACCGCGTTGATGCGCGACAGGCCCAGGGCCAGCACGTCCACCGCGCCCGCCGCGCCGCCCGAGGCGCGGGTGTCGATGATGGCGCCGCTGATGCCGGCGCGCACGCTGGCCGAAATCACGTTGCGCGCCAGCGCGCCGCGGGCGCCGATGGCGGCGTTGGCGCTGCTGCCCGCCGACACCGCGACGGATGCGCCCAGAACCACCGACAGGATATCCGCCTGCTGGGTGGCGCTGAGCGTCAGCTTGCCGCCGCCCGTCTCGATACGACCGCCCGAGACCGTGGCCTCGACCGTGTTGAATACCTTGTTGACCGCGACGCTGGTGCCGACCGCGATGGCCACGCCGGCCGCGCCGGCCTGCACCGCGACCGCGCCGCCGATGGCGATCGCCGTGATGCTGGCCTCGTCGCTGGCCTTGACGGTGACGCCGGCATTGGCCACGCGCAGGACGGAATCCTCCACCCGCGCGCGCACCGTGGTGGCGATGCTGCTGATCGCCACCGACACGCCGATGGACGCGCCCACGCCGGCGCTGCCGGCCGATACCGCCACGCCCAGCGCGCCGGCCACGGTCACGATGCTGCCCGTGTTCGCGGCCGAGACGCGCACCGCGCCTTGATTCAGCGTGCCGCCGGACGGCGTGTCGACCCGCGTCAGGCGCGCCTCGACCGAGCCTTCGATGGTGTTGCCGCTGCCGGCGCCGGCGCCCGCGCCGGCAAAGCCCTGCCCCGCGGCCACCGCCGCCGCCACGCCGATGGAGACGGAGACGATGCGCGAATTGTTGACCGCATCGACCGAAATGCCGGTCTGCGTGCGCACCAGGGTGGTGGAGCCCGCATTGGTCTCGCTGGTGCCGTCGATGTAGGCCAGCGTCTGGTTGCCGATCCGGTTGTCGGTCGCCGCGACCCCGGCCGCGATGCCCGCGCCGCTGCCCGGCGACACCGCCACGCCCAGCCCGCCTGCCACGGCCAGCACATAGCCGTCGTCGCGCGCCTGCACCGCCACGCCCGCCAGCGAGCCGCCGGTCGCGCGCGATTCGATCTGGCGGGCATTGCGGATGCCTGCCTCGTTCCGGCTGTTGACCCGGTTGATGGACACGGAGCCGCCCACCGCCACCGCCACGGTGCCCACGGCCACGCTGCCTGCGACGGTGATGTTGTTGATCGCGCCCTCGAAGCGCGAGGACACCTGCACGTGTCCGCCGCTCACCAGGCCTTCGGTGTCGCGGATCAGCGCCTTCACGGAATGCGAGCGCGAGATGCCCAGCGGCGCGCCGCCCACGTAGTTGTACGACAGGCTGGCGCCCACGGCGACGCTGGCGCCCTGGCTGCCCAGGCCCAGCGCCACCGCGCCGGCCAGGCTGTTGATGGTGGAGGCGTCGCGCGCCTGGACCAGCAGGTCGCCGCCCGCCGTCACGGCCTGGCCGCTGGCGGTGCCGGCGATCTCGGCCGTGATGGTGTTGGCGATCCAGTTGAGCACCGCCGAGCCGCCGAAGCCCACGTTGGCGCCGGACCCGCCGGCCGCGACCGCGCCGCTGACCGCCATGGTGGATATCTGGGCGTCCAATCCCGGCGGCATGTCGTCGGGCCGGGCGAAGGTCGCCTGGACCACGATGTCGCCCGCGGCGGACAGCGCCGATCCCACCGCGCCCGCGTAGACGGTGTCGAACACCCGGTTGACCGCGAAGGCCATGCCGGCCGCCACGCGGCCGCCGATGGACACGGACACGTTGCCGGCCAGCGCCGAAATGCTGGCCGTGTCGCGGGCGGTGATGCGGATGTCGCCCGTGGTGGCCGTGATTGTCGATCCGTCCGTGACGCCCGCGTACACCGTGTTCTGGATGGTGTTGACCGCCAGCGAGCCGCTCACGGCCACGCCGGCGCCGCCGGCCAGGCCGACGGAGACGTTGTAGATGCTGGCGCGTTCTTCCGCGCTCACCTGCACGGCCTGCGCCGTCACCTGCGCGCCGCGGATGAGGGCGCGCACGCCGTTCTGCATGTCGGCCACGCCGACCGAGGCGCCGATAGCCGCCGAGGCGCCCTGCGTGGTGGAGATGCCCAGCGCGCCCGTGGCCGTGACGATGCGGCTGCTGTCCTGGGCCGAGACCGAGACGCGTCCGGCATCGGCGCGCAGCTGCGTGCCGGCGGCCGCGCCGCTGTTGTCGATGACCGCCTGCACTTCGGTGCGCGACAGGTTCACGCCGATGGCGCCCGCGCCGCCCAGGGACTTGCCGCCCGCGCCGGCCACGGTGATGCTGAGCATGCTGTTGGTCAGGCCATGGCCCTGCGTCAGCGCGCCGATGTCCAGCGAAATCATGCCGCCGCCGCTGTCGAGCTTGTCGACCACCTTGCGCAGCGTGACGCCGCCCGAGCCGCTGGTCGCGCCCAGCTGGATGGCGATGCCGTCCTTGGCGTTCTGCAGCGAGGTGGCCAGCTGATAGCGGTAGCTGCCGTTCTCGGACACATTGATGACGTAGTAGCGCTGGCCGTCCACCAGGCCGGCAATGGCCGTGCCCTGGCTTTGATAGACCACCAGGTCGCCGGTGGCCAGTCCGCCGTCGGTGGCCAGGCCCAGGCTGTTCTCGGCCGGATTGCGCGCATTGCCCGAGGCGGCGCTCAGCGTCGCGTCCTGGGCCGGGCCCTGGCTGATGACGGTCTGCTGGGTGCCATCGGGCTTGGTCGTGGTGGTGGACTGCGAGGTCTGCTGGTCGAGCTTGACCCGCGTGATGCCGATCATTGCATCCGGATTGACGGCGCTGGGCTTGCCCTGGCCGTCGAGCAGCTTGTTGCCCGCGGCATCGGCCAGGTAGTACTGGTAGCGTCCCGTGGCGGCGTTGAATTCGGACACATAGCCCAGCTGGGCCAGCGTCACGGCGCTGCCGTCGACCTGCTTGAAGCGCAGCGTGTTGCTGTCGATCACCTCGACCACGTAGACGTGGTTGTCGGTCAGCCCGGTCAGCACGCCCTGGGCGCCCAGGTTGACCACCACCTTGTCGCCCGTCGCCAGGCCATGCGCCTTGGGCAGCGTCAGGCTGCCATTGGCGTTGAGCAAGGCGCCGGCGGGATTGTCCACGCTGAAGCGCTGCATCGCGCCGCCCGTCGTGGCGCCGCTGAAGTTCACCAGATTGCCCTGGCCGTCGCGCAGCTGGAACGACACCTGGCCGTTGACGGACCGGTCCAGATTGACCACGTAGTAGGTCACGCCGACCTTGAGCACGTCCTGGCCCTGGCGCAGGATGCGGTTGGCCAGCACGTTCTCGATCTGGCCATTGGCCAGCGAACCGCTGTAGACGATGGCCGAGCCTTCCTGCACGCCATCGAACGGGGCGTTGACCACCAGCCGGTTGTTGGCGCTGTCCACGCCCACCGTCGCGTCCGCGCCGTGGTACGGCTGCAGGTTGACGCGCGTGGCCTCCTGCATGCGCACGTGGGCGAAGCGGATGCCGGCGATGTTGCTCACCGCGCCGAACGCCAGCGCCTTGCCGCGCAGCGCGTCCTCCTGGGTGTCGGCCAGCTGGATGATGGCCTTGCCGTCCGGCGCCGCGCGCCGGATGATGTAGTAGATACGGTCGCCGCGCAGGCTGCTGCCATCGGCCAGCGTGATGTTGCCGGCGCCGGCGCTCAGGTAGATGCCGTCGCCGGTCTGCCAGCCCGAGAACTCCTTGCCGGAACTGCCTTGCGGCGCGCTCATGCCGGCGTTGCCGGTCGTGTCCTTGCCGTTGATGATCTCGGCGGCCGCGCCGGTGAAGGTCAGCGAGCTGCCGCCCTGATTCACCGTGATGGCGCCGTCGTTCACCGCCAGCACGCTGCCGCCGTTCAACTGGGCGTTGCCGCCCGCCGCCAGCGGATCCACCAGGCCGGCGTACACGTTGATGTCGCCGCGAGTGACGCGCACGTCGCTGGCCACGATGGCGGCGGTCACCTTGGGATTGGTCGCCGGCGAGCCGTTGCCGGCCACCTCGGCGATCTGCACCTGCGCGCCCGAATCGGCCAGCTGCTTGCTGTCGAAGCTCAGCAGGTTGCGGTCGAAGGCGGTATTGCCGCCCATGATGTTGACGGCCACGGCCAGGCCCACGGCCGCGCCCTCGGTCGCCACCGCGCCCGCCACCGTGATGGCGTACAGCGCCGACGCATCCGAGGCATTGACGCGCACGGCCTGCCCCGAGAAGCCGGCCGCCTGGCCCGCCTTGACGGTGCTGTTCGAGATGCGCGCCTCGGTGGCGCCCCGCATCATGTTGACGTTGACCGCGCCGGCCAGCGCGAACTTCTTGGACAGCGCGCCCGCCGCGCCCACCGACACCATCAGCGGCGAGGAATGCGCCGACAGGTCCAGCTTGCCCTGCACATCGATCGCGCTGTTCTCGATCAGCGCGCTGGTGCGCGAGCTGAATTCGTTGACGCTCACCGAGGCCCCCACGGCCACGGATCCGCCCAGCGTCACCGCCACGCCGCCGGTCACGGCCACCAGCGTATTGTTCTCGGTGGCCTTTACCGTCAGCGCGTTGGCCGTGATGGCGCTGCTGCCGGCCACGGCCGCGTTGTTGACATAGCGCGGCAGCACATAGGCCGCCACCGCCGAATGCACGCGGTTGACCTGGATCGAGCCCGCGCCCGCGAACATGGCCTCGCCCATGCCCACGCCGACGCCCACGGCGCCGCCGCCCAGGGCCGAGTTGTCCTCGGCGGTCACGCTGACCGAGCCGCCCTTGTTGTTCACGACCGAGCCCTGGATGCCGGCCAGCACCGCGTTGCCGATATCGTTGTAGCTGATGGCGATGCCCACGCCGGCCTTCTTGCCCACGCCGGCGGCGCCGGTGATGGCGATCAGCGTGGTCTTGTCCAGCGCGCTGACGTTGATGTCGTGGCCGCTGCTGTCCGTGCCGTCATAGCGGACCTGGCTGTTCAGGATATAGCTCTCGATGCGGTTGGCGATCACGTTGACCGTCACCGAGCCGCCCACGCCGGCGCCGTCGCGCGCCACGCCCAGCGCGCCGGCGAAGCCCACCGCCACCTGGCTGGATTCGGCCGACACGTCGAGCTTGCCGGTATAGAGCAGTTCGATGGCCTGGCGGATGCCGGCCTCGACCCGGGTGCTGCTGATGTTCACCGCGACCGCCGCGCCCACGCCGGCCTTGCCGTCCGTCACCGCGCCGGATCCGGCCACCGTAGCCAGCACGCTGCCGTCGCGCGCCTCGACCTTCACGCCGCGCGCGCTGATCTTGGTGGCGTTGCCCAGCAGGGCGATGTTGCCGTAGTTGGCCGTCGTCACCGCGGCCGAGCCGGCCAGGGCCACGCCCTTCTGGCCCTTGGCGCCGGCCATGCCGGCCGCCAGCGTCACCGCCACGCCCGTGCGGCGGGCCGACAGGGCCAGGTCGCCGGCCACCAGCAGGCTGCCCACCAGGGCAACCTCGGCGCGCGCCTCGCCGCCCAGCCCGTTCATGCTGTAGGCGCCGGCGATGCCGACATTGGTCTTGGCATTGTCGGACTGCGCCAGCGCCACCGCGCCGGACAGCGCCAGCGCATGGGTGCCGTTGGTCGCGCTGATGGTGGCGTCGCCGCCGATGGTGATCGTCAGACCGGCCGCGTTGATGTAGGCCTGGGCGAAGTCGTTGACCATGTTCACGGCGACCGCGCCGGATATCGCCACGCCCGCCTTGGACTGCTGCTGGCTGCCGCCGCCGCCCGAACCCGAGCCCGAGCCGCTGTCCTGCGTCAGCGTCGAGGTCGAGTTGCTCAGTTCCTTCAGGATGTCCGACAGCGACAGCAGCTCGTCGGGATCCGGCGCCGCGCTGTCCTTGCCCGGCGTCGCGCCGCCCTGGCTGGCCGGCGCCTTGGTGCCCAGCACATCGGTGCCGCCGCCGGCCGTGCCGCCCGCGCCGCCCGCGCCGGTCCCGTCGCCCGCGCCCGCCACCGGGCTGGATACCCGCGAGCCGGAGACGGCCAGATTGCCGACAAAGCCCTTGTTCTCGCTGCCGATGAGCAGCTTGCCCGCCGAGAACGAACCGGCGGCGCCCGTCACCGGCGTGGCGTCGTCGCGCCGCTGGCCGATCAGGGCCTGGGTATCGCGGTTGACGTCATTGATGGCCACGCTCATGCCCACGCCCACGGTCTGGGAGCCGGCGGCGGCGCCGGCCACCGTGCCGACCCAGGTCGCGTCGCGCGCCTGGATCGACGCCGTGCCCGTGGCCGCCACCGTGGCGCCGCGCGCCACCTGGGCGACGGTGGTGGCGCTGGTCACGTTGACCAGCACCACGCCGTTCACGGCCACCGTCTTGGCCTGCCCGCCCGATGCGCCCAGCGTCACCGACACCAGCTCGTTGCCGGCCTCGACGTTCAAGTCCTTCGAGTAGATCCTGGCCGTGTCGGCGACTACCGCCTGGGTGTCGTGGGTCGCCACATTGACATAGACCGACACGCCGATGGCCGAGCCGTCCTTGGATTGGCTGCCGTAGTCAAAGCCGTCCACCTTGGGCGTGAGAAAACCCTTGGCCAGATCCTTGCCGTAGGCCAGCCGGCCCTGCGTCTTTTCGCGGTCGGGCGCCTGCTTCAGCGATTTCTCGCCGCCGATCGACATCGACGGCAGGATGATGTTGCCCACCAGGTTCATGCGCTGGGTCGAATTCAGCGCCTTGATGTCGACATTGCCGGCCGCGCCGCCCGTGCCGCCGCGCGTGTCGATGAGGCCCGCCACGGTCGTGCGGGTCTGGGTCGATTGCACGTCGATGGAAAAAGCCCCCGACAGCGCCAGCTTCTTGCTCTTGGCGGTCGCGCTGACCCAGCTGCTGAAGCTGGACGAGATGCCGCCCGTGCTGCTCAGCGTGGCCTGGAGATTGTTCAGGAAGGCCTTGGCCGCGCCGGTCGCCACGCCCATCTTGGCCGAGGTGCCGTCGGCCGCCTTCCACTTGGCCTCGATGCCGTCGAACGGCGCGTACAGATTGACCAGCCAGAGCTTGTTCGGGTCGATCTGGTTCAGGCTCTGCGCCGACACGGAGACGGCGCCGCCCTTGGTGGAAATGCTGGCGTTGGCGGCCACGCTCGCCGTGGTCTTGATGTCGTCGATGCTGACCACCACCGCCGCCGCCGCGCCCAGGTCGGAACCGTCCGGTCCGACATTGCGCTTGACCTGGTCGGTGGTGACGTCGTTCTTCTTTTTCAGGAACGATTGCTTGTCGGCGACAACCTTGTCGTCGACGCCGCTCATCACCGTGAATTTGGTGTTGTAGTTGCTGCGCGCCTCGACCTGCACGGCGCCGCCCGCGGTCGTGATCTGCGCGGCGTTCTGGCCGTCGCCGATACGCACCGTGGTGCTGAAGTTGTTGATCGCCATGCCCAGCGCGGCGCCGACCTGGAACTCGGTCGACGGCTTGTCGATCTCCTTCTGGATATCCTTGTCGTAGTCGATGATCTTCTGCGCGTCCTTCTTGGCCTTGACGTCGCGCAGCTTCTCCTTGAAGGTCCGGCTGTTGCTGTCCTCGACCAGCGCGCCGAAGAATGACTTCACGTACTGCGTGCCGGTGCCCAGGCCCTTGGTCACCGCGCCGGAAATGGGCGTGGCGACCTTGCCGATGACGGCCGACTTGGCTTCATACTGCACCTTGCTGGCATAGTCGCCGCCCGTGGCGGCGCGGCCGCCCAGGATGGTCTTGACCGAGATCGCGCTGCCGCCATCCAGCGTCAGCGCCTGCACCAGCACCTTGCCCGCGTCGCGCGCGACGATGACGCCGTCCATGAAGACTTCGGTGTTGACCTGGCTGTAGGCGAAGCCCACCGCCGCGCCAACCTTGGCGTACTTGGCGTCGTACTTGCCAGACTCCTGGGCGGGGCCGGTCGACGTGCTGCCCGACGCCGGCGGCACGACCTTGGTGTCGTCGCTCTCGGCCATGCTGCCCGAGACAGAGATGCTGATGCCGACCTTGTGCTTGGTCTGGGCCGCGACGGTCACGTCGCCGCCCACGCCGCTCGCGACGTAGGTGTAGGGATCGACGGTGGCGCGCAGCCCCGTCTCCAGCCTGGCGCCGCTGCCGATATGCACGGAGGCGTCGCTCAGCACCACGCTCACGCCCACGCCGATCACGGCCGGCACGGCGCCGATCTGGCCCGGCGTCAGCGAGATGGTCAGCGACTGGTCGCTGTCGGCCCGCACGGTGATGCTCTTGGCCGCCACCAGCCTGCCGTCGATGGTCACGCGGGAATAGCTCTCCAGCACGCCGACGGCGATGCCGGCGATCTTGGCCACCAGCGGGCTCAGCTCCACCTTGACGGTGTTGCTGGCCTTGACCGAGATGTCGCTGTTGGACACCAGCCTGGCATTGCTGCCGACATTGATGGACGTGCTGTACTTGATGCCGGCCCAGGCGGCCATGGCGCCGGCCGTGTCGGTGAAGGCCTTCACCGCCTCCAGCGCCTTGCTCGCGCCGCCGGTGATCTTGCCCCAGATGCCGCTCGACGCCGGACCGTTGTCGGGCTGCTTGTACAGGGCGCTGTCCAGCTTGGCGTCCAGGCTGATGCCGCCGCCGTTGGCGTTGGTCGCCCAGAGCGTGGCGTTCTTGACCGTGATGGCGGCCTCGACCGTGTAGATCTGCGCGACCGTGCTGCGCCACGGGCGATAGCTCTGCGCCACCACCTGGATCGCGCCGGCCGTCAGCAGGATGTTGGCACCCGTGTCCTTGCCGATCGTGATCTGCTGGCCTTCCAGGCGCAGCGTGTGCTGGTTGTCGACGGTGATGTCATGCTCGACCGTGTAGGTCCCGCCCTTGACGGTCACGTTGCGCCCGGCGGCGGCCTTGCCGGGGTCGATGTCGACCACGCCCTTGTCGCCCAGGTCCAGCACGTAACCGACGTTGTCGGTGTTGGTGTCCATCTTGACGCCGACCAGCGCGCCGTTGGCCTGCAGCAGTTCGGACAGCGAGGTCGAGACGGCCGGAGCCGAGCCGGTCGCCTCGGCGGCGTACTTGAAGATCTGCACCGTGTTGTTGCTGCCGCCGGCCTGCGCCAGCGACAGGACGACCTGCGCGCCGCCGGTGACGGCCGGCTGCTGCACCACGAAGCTGACGTTGCTGGTGTTGCCCTTCAGGATGTTGAAGCCGCCGTGGCTGGCCAGCGTGACGGGCGCGTTCCAGGCCGTGGCGTCCAGTGTCACCGATCCGGCTTCGTTGCGGGCGTACAGCGCGGCGTCGTTCATGGCGCCGGCGGTGAACAGCACCTTGCCAAGCTGAGTGGCGCCGCTCAGGTAATAGACACTGTCCGTCGCGCCGGCGCCGGACGCCAGCACCACGCTCTGCTTTGTGTTGACCACCAGATGATGGGTGCCGGTTCCGGCCTGTGTCTGGATGCGGTTGCCTTCGCCTGTATCGCTGGCGCCCATGCCGTAGTTGACGATATAGGTGTTGTCGCCGCCGCCCGAGCGCACCAGGGCATTGCCGCCGGCCAGCGTGAACTCGGTGCGGTGGCCGACGGCCAGCGCGTCGCCCCGCAGCACGCCGTTGGCGTCGGAACCGCGCTGCAGCGCGCCTTGCGCGATCAGGCCCAGCTGCCAGGCGGCCTGCGACACGACCACCGTGGAACTGGATGTGGTGCCGTCGGGGTTGAGCTGCGCCTGCATGCCGGGCAGCAGCGTATAGGCACCCGACAGGCCGGCGTTCAGCGCATCCTGGCTGTAGCGGATCTCCAGCTGTCCCTGGGCATTCAGGCTGGCGTCCAGCGCATACAGATAATCCCAGCGCGTGCTGGTGTCGGAGGCGGCCAGCAGCTTGCCGGCATTGGGGCCTTCCACGGCGACGCGCAGCGGCGCGCCGGCGGCGTCCACCATCACGCTGGCCTTGATCGCGTCGATCAGGTCCTGGATCGTGCGTATGCCTTCCAGGCCCACGTCCACGCGGGCGTTGCCGGCGGTGGGAAAGAGCAGGCTCAGCGCGGGACCGTTGCTGGCCTGGTAGCCGCTCTTCAGGTCGCTGAGATAGGTCTTGGTGGTGACGCCGGTGAAACCGGTGGTGTCGACGACGCGGCCATTGTCCTGCACGGTGATGGCGAAATCGTTGACGTTGGTGAAGGTCGAGACCAGCGTCTGCCCGCCGCTCGCGGCGAAGGTCAGGCGGCCGTTGGTGACGGTCAGGCTGTTGGCGCCCGTAGCGACGCGGATGGTGTTGTCGCCGGCCGAGCCAATGACGTCGCTGACGTAGGCGTTGCCGATGATGAAGGTGTTCGCGCGGCCGGCGCTGCCGTCGATGCTGACCCGCCCCCTGAACTCGGAGGTATCGATCCAGTTGCTGTAGTCCCCGCCCACCACCTTGGCGGACGTAATGTTGCGGAACTTCGATCCGGTGATGTCGGTGGCGCCGCGCTGGATCCAGCCGTCCCAGCCCGCGCTGGCGTTGCTGGTGCGCAGGGCCAGCCAGCCCGCGCCCTTGCGGGCGTCGGCATCGGCCTTCAGTTCGGCCGCCGTCGCGCCCGTCAGGCCATCGGCCATGGCCACCAGTTCGGTGCTGGCGTTCAGGCCGGTGCCGCCGGTGATGTCGTAGACGCCACCCAGCAGGATGATCTGGTGCTGGCGATTGGCGCCATTGCCAGCCTTGATCACGCCGCCGGACATCAGGCCGCTCACCAGCACGGTGTTGCCCGAGAAGGCCGAGGCGTCGATCAGGGTGGCGTTCAGGCCGCCGTTCAGCATGGCGTCGGTGAACACGCCATGCAGCGTATTGCTCAGGACCGCGCCGGCGCCGCCATTGGTGCCCAGGCCGTCGTCCACATGGGTGGCCTGCAGGCCCGTGTTGGTCAGGACGAAGTTCCAGCTGCCGTTCTCGGACAGCTTGTTGCTCAGGGCGCCCGCCTGGGCCCAGAGGTCGTTGTTCCCTTGATAGCCGGTGAACGTGTTGTTGCCCAGGCCGCCGCGAAGCACGTTGGCGCCGGCGCTGCCGATCAGGGTCAGGTCGCCGGAGTAGCCGGAGCCGTCCAGCGTGACAAGGGTGGCGGCGTGATAGACGCTGCCCGGCGCCGCCGCGCTGTCGATGGTGCGATAGTCCTGCAGGGTCACGGCGGCCACGCCGTGCAGATCGACCCGGGTGGACGCCGTCGCGCCCGGCGGCGTGTTGGTCAGCACCGCCGTGGTCCTGTCGCCCGTCAGCGTCGCGTCGCTCTCGACGCCGCCAATGTACTCGGTGGTGCCGCCGTTCAGATTGCCGTTGCCGTAGATGACGTCGTTGCCGCCGCCGCCGCTGATGCGGTTGACGCCTCGGCTGTTGGCCACGGTGATGATGTTGTCGCCCAGGCCGCCGACGATGTCGTTGCCATACTTGCCGCCCGCGCCGATCACGTTGGCGATGTTCAGCACGCCGCTCAGGCCGCTGGCGTCGTACAGGGCGGTGGCCTCGTCCTGGTAGTTCAGGTTGACGCTGACGTTGTCTTCGTAGGCCGAGTAGTCCAGCGTGGTCTTGCCCGCCACGCCGACGAAAATCTGAATGTCGAGATTGCTGACGAGCGCGGTCGCGCCCGCGAAGCTGTTGATGCTGCCGTCGCGCGCCACGCCGGCGCCCAGGTAGACGCTCACGCCGCCCTGCGTCTGCACGCGGGCGGTGATGTCGGCGCCGAATTGGGAGAGGTCCAGTGTGTTGCCGCTTTGGCCAGCCTGCTGGGTCAGGGTGAATCCGCTGATGCCGGCGCCGACGATGTAGGTGTTGCCGCCGCCGCTGCCCTTGATGATGTCCTGCGCGTTGCTGATGGTGACGGTGGTGTCGCCCACCACGGTGATGCGGTTGCCACCTTGGGCCGAGCCCTTCACCGCGCTGATCGCCCGCACGTAGCCGAATCCGGTCGGCGGCGGCGGCGGCACGGCTTCGCCATTGCCGCTGGCCGTGGGACCGGACAGGTCCACCGTCACGCCGGTCGCGTAGCCGCTGTAGTCCAGCAAGGTCTTGCCGTTCTGCGAGGTGCCGACCAGGTTGAAGGTCTTGTCGCCGATCTTCAGGCTCTGGCTGCCGTCGGCCGACTTGAACACCACGTTGACCGTGCGCTCGGTCCAGTTGTTGTTGGCGTCGACCGTGGTGTAGCGGATCTGGTAGCTGTCGTTGTTGCTGATGATGGCGGTGACGTTGCCCTTGATCGCCGAGAAGTCCAGCGTGTTGTTGTCGTTGCCGTCGTCCTGGTTGCGCACCCAGACCCCGTTCTCCTGCTTCATGCCCTGGCGCAGTTCGATGGTCGTGGTCGCGGCGGTGGAACTGTTGTTGAACACGAAGGTGTTGCCGCTGCCGTAGGCCACCAGCTTGTCGTTGGTCGCCACGCCGACCAGCGTGGAGCCGCCGGTCTGCACGCCGGTGGAGGTCGCCATCACGCCATCCCAACGCGCCACGGTCAGCGTGGTGGCCTCGATGGCGCCGTGACGGTAGTCCAGCACCCAGTCGCCGCCCAGCGCGGCGCTGCCGACGGTATGCGTGGCCGCGGCCACGTCGGCGCGCGTGATGGCGGACAGGCTGTCCACGAAGGCCACGCCGCCCTTGCCGGCGGCCACGTTGCAGCCGTAGAGCAGGATGTCGCCCTGTTCGGCCATCGCGTCGCCCCAAGCGCGCAACTGGTCCTTGTAGGAATCGAGCTGGCCCTGGCCCAGCGTCGCCGAACCGAGCGTGAGCGAGCCGGCGCTGCCGTGGCTCATGATCTGCACGGCCGCCAGGTCCTTGTGCTGCCCCAGGATGCGGGTGATCTGGTCGACGCCGTCATAGCGGCCGTCCAGCACGATGATCTCGGTGTCATGGCTGCGCAGCACCTGCAGCTGCGGGCCCTCGCCCGTCGGCCGGGCCAGTCCGCCCAGTCCTTCGGTCTTGCCGCTGACCAGGCTGTACAGCCCCTGGACCATCTGCTCGGCGTTGTCGATGGACGGATCCACGAAGATGATCTGGCGCACCGGCGTGCGCTCGGACTGCGTGGTGTAGCCCTCGATGGCGGTCAGGGGCGCGGGCTGGCCGGCCGCCTGGCCCGGCAGCCAGGCCTTGGCGTCGCCCTGGCGCGCGGCGTTGGCCTTGGCGTACTGATCCAGCGAAATCTGTTCGCCCAGCACGCCCTGCTTCTGGAAGGCGGCGCGCTCGACCAGGTAGGGATGCGCGCCCGGCGCGCTGGTCTTCTTGGCCTGCGGGCCGGCCTGCCCGGGCTGGGCCGGCATGGTCACGGGCGCCTCCTCGCCAGCCGGCGGCGGAGGCGGCGGCACCAGTTCGGCCGACATCAGGTAGCGACGCTCCAGCGCCTCGAACAGCGGCCGTCGCCGGAACAGGGATTGCTGCACCTCGCGGGAGGAACGGCCGGTCCAGAGTTTGCGCGCCAGTTTCTTGATGCTCATATCGCTACCCGATGTTCAATGTCGCCGGATCCGTTCCGGCCTAGATCGGAAATGGCCATCCCGCCGGGATGGCCCTGTCTGTTCATGCCGCCAGGCAGGACTACAGGATCTGCTGGCTGATCGCCGCGATGTCCGCCGCGTTCAAGGTTCCCGCCGCCTGCTTGAGCTTCAGCCCGTCCAGCACGAAGTTGTATCCCGCCTCGGCCTGCTGCCGCTTGGCGTTGTAAAGATTGCGCGTCGCGTCCAGCACGCTGACGACGTCGTTCAGGCCGGCCTTGAAGCCTTCTTCCTTTTGCCTGAGCGCCAGCTCGAACGACTGCACCGAGCTGTTCAGCGCCTTGATGCGGTCCATGCCGATGACGATGTTCTGGAACGAGGAAAACACCTGGCGCTGCACCTTGCGGCGCGCCAGGCTGAGTTCGGACGAGGCCGCGCCCAGCCGGCTGGCGGCGGCATGGCTCATGCCGTAGGTGTAGCCGCTCTGGAAGATGGGCACGCTCAGGTTCAGCGTGACGCGGGTGTCGCCGACGGTGCTGCCGCCGCCGAACAGGCTGCCGCCGGTCTCGTTGCGGCCGGTCGAGGCGCGCAGCGCCATGCTCGGGTAGTAGCCGGCGCGCTGCACCGATACTTCCTTCTCGGCCACGGCCACGGCGGCCGAGGCCGCGCGGATCGACCAGTTCTGCTCCAGCGCGGTGCGCAGCCAGACCTGCACGTCGTTGGGCTGTGGCACGGCCATGGGCAGGTCCTTGCGCACGCGATGCAGTCGGACGTTGCCGTAGCCGATGATTTCCTGCAGGCCCTGTTGCTTGTCCAGGTAGTCGTGGCGGGCCAGCAGCGTGTTGGCCTCCTGCAGGTCCAGGCGGGCCTGCACCTCGCTCACACCCACCTCGGTTTCCTGGCCGCTGCGGTAGCGCGCGCGCACCAGCTCCATCTGTTTCTGGGTGGTGTTGCGCTCGGCCTCGGTCAGCTCGATCTGGTCCTGGGCGGCCAGGATGCTCAGGTAGGCGGTGGCCGTGCGCAGCATCAGGTCCTGCTGGGCATAGGCGTAGCTGGCCACTTCCTTGCGCTCGGCTTCCTGCGACTGGCGCCACTTGTGGAAGGCGCCCAGGTCCAGGATGGGCTGGGTCAGGGTCAGCGCCCAGCCGTTCTCGTTCCAGTTGGCCTGGCCGGTCTGGTAGACGGCATTCTGGCTGTTGATCACGTTCTGCTTGACGCGCGAGCGGTTGGCCTCGCCCGTCACGCTGGGCAGCAGCCCGGCGCGGGCCGCCATCACGCCATAGCCCACCGCCTGCAGTTCCTGGTAGGCGCCGCGCAGCTGCGGATCGTTCTGCAGCGCCATCATGTAGACCTGATCCAGCGTCATGGGATCCGCCTGCGCCGGCAGCTCGGCGGCGTTGTAGGCAGGCATCTCGTCGGCCCGGTACGCGGCCGGCGCGGGCAGCTGCGTCTTGTCGTCGAAGCGCGGCGCCGGCAAGGCCGCCACCTGGTCCATGCGGGCGCTGGGCGCGGGCAGCGCGTGGTCGCGCTCCTGCGGCCCCACCGGATCGGTGCGCAGCAGGCCCGCGTCGGTCTGTATCTGCGCGGGGGTGGCTTCGGTCTGCTGCGGCGCGCGCGCGGCGCAGGCCGTCAGCCCCAGCATGGCGGCCAGGGCTGCCGGCGTCATCCAGCGCCGGCGGCGCATGGTGTATCGATGGAGATCAGTCATAGTAAACAGTGAGGAACTCATGTCCGTCCCGCGCCGTGCCGGCCGCCAGGCTGTAGAGGCTGCGCGGCTCGTCGGGCACCAGCAGGGCCAGCACCTCGCTCTCGGGCAAGGCGAGGCTCCCGGCCAGGCGCAACAGATCGGGAATGAAATCGCGCAGCGGCAGATGCGCGCCACGGAAAGTCACGGTGAAGGAGTCGCGCCGGGTGTCGGCCTCGTCCACTTCCAGGAACATGAAGCCCGCCGGATCGGCGGCCTCGGCGGCGCGGGCGATGACGTCCCGGGCCGTTCCTCGGAGCACCGGCAGGGCCAGCCGCTCCAGATAAGCTTGCAGATGCCCTTCGAAGGCGGCGCGGCTGTCGAGATGCCGCATGCGATAGGCCGTGACGGCCGCCACGCTCTCATCTTCCGGATGCCACTTGTAGCCGCAGCCCAGCGGCAGCGCGCCGTGCTGGCGCAACGCCTCGGGCGCGGGCATGAATTCCAGGTAGATGCGATAGGTGCCGCCGTCGCCGATGTCCGGCTCGTAGGCGAAGAACATGGCGCGCGCCTGCTCCATGTCCTGCATCACCCGCAGCCACAGGGACTGCGGAATGGCCAGCTGGCGCGACAGCGTCGAGAAATCCAGCTGGCGCCAATGCTCGCGACGCACGCCGAGCAGGAAGCGGTTGCCGACCAGGCCGGCGGCCGAGAACTTCATCGACCATTCGACGCCGTCGATCTGCTTGTCCTTGAACAGCGACAACAGGCGGTCCGCCCAGAGGCGGCGCTCCCCCCGCAAGGTATGCAGGGGGATGTGCACCTGTTCGTCGCCGGCGCCGGGCGCCGGTGTCAGCGTCGCGGTCGTCATGCCAGCCGCCAGGCTCAGGCCGCCGCTTGCCGCGGCGCGGCGTCGGTGGAGGACGAGACTTCCTCCTGCTGCTGGGCGCGCTGGCGACGCTGGTCGTCCAGCATCGCCGCCAGGCGCGGCACGTTGCCGAGCGAAGCGCGGTGCAGCTCGATCAGACGCAGGATGCCGGCGCGCTGCAGCTCGACCACGCGCACGTCGTCCAGGCCGGCGAACTTCTGGTCGTCCACGACCCAGAAGCCGCTCAGGTAGCGCTCGCCGTCGGCCTGCGAGATGGTGATGGTCTTGGCCGTCAGCAGGCCCAGTTCGTTCAGGCGCTGCGCCATCTGCTTGGTCAGCTCCATCTCGCCCTGGAAGACGCGCAGGAATTCCATCATCTGCGTCAGGTAGCCGGTTTCCTTGCCGTCCACGAACAGCGCCACGCCCTCGGCGCTGTTGATGCCGGGATAGGACTCGTCGATGCACACCGCCAGGCGTTCGGCCTCGGACGTGGTGCCCAGCACGAAGGGATAGCGGCGCGCGAAGGCCGGCACATAGGTGTCCGCCTGCCACATGCCGTCCGGCGTCACGAAGAGATTGGAGCGATCTTCCAGGCCCAGCAGCACGGCGACGTGGAAATTGTTGTGCTCGTCGCCCACGAAGACGATGGGATAGTGGCGGCCGGCGTCGGCGAACTCGCTGGCGGCGATGGGCAGCGCGTTGGTGTCGCGGGCGAAGGCATAGTGATCCGGCTGGATCTGGATCTTCGTGTCTTGGTGCGCGGCGCGGTCCAGCGCCACGGCGCGTTCGTAAAAAGCGGTTGCGGACATTTGGTAAACCCCCTGTAAAACTGTTACGTGTCTTTTCGCCGACATGAATGTGGCGCGCGCCGCGCGATTATTGGAAACCCCCGGATTTCCGCCATTCCCACGCGCAAGACTGCCGCCCGAATCTCACCGGGCCTCATGAAATTTAGAAACAATTAGAACGAATCCTGTCGCCAGCCGTCTATGCCTGAAATTGGGTATTTCTGCTCAGACTGGTCTTTAAATTCGAATAGGGAATGTGCTTAATCCAACCAGCCGTGCGCGCGTGCGGCGTGCACGGCTTTCGTGCGGGACGACACCAGCAGCTTGCGGTAGATGTGCTTGATATGGCGCTCGACGGTATAGCGCGACAGATGCAGCTGTTCGGCGATCTCGCGGTTGCCCAGGCCCGCGGCCACCAGGCTCAGGATCTGGCTCTCGCGCGGACTCAGGGGCCCCGCCGCGTCGGGCAGTTCCACCGGCGGGCCCCGGAATTCCTGGATCAGGCGGCGCGTCACGAAGGGATCCAGCGGCGCCCCGCCGCTCAGCGCGCTGCGGATGGCGGCGCCGACCTCGATGTCGTCGCGCTCCTTGAACACATAGCCCGAGGCGCCGGCGCGCAGCGCGGCCAGCACGTCTTCCTCGAAACGCCAGGCCGACACCACCACGATCGTCATGTCGGGATTGGCCGCGTACATCTCGGAAATCAGGTCCATGCCGTTGCCGTCCGGCAGGTCAGGATCCACCAACGCCACGGACGCGGGCTGCCGGGAGAAGCTGGCCCGGGCCTCGGCCATCGACCCGGCGGAACATAGCGATTCCGGCTCGTAGCCGAACTGCAGCAGGATGCCTTCCAGCCGGCGCCGCGCAAGCGGCTCCGCACCGATCAACAGTACGGGCTGGCGCAGCACGAAGTCGAAGGTGGACGGTTGCACGGACATGAATCAAGACGGAAACGACAAGACCATATGGCGCCGCGCATGGACCATGACAGCCCGTGGCGGATCAGATTCTTACGGAAAGCGGCGTATCAGTACTGCAAATTCCGGGAGCGGAGCATAGCACCGGGTATTTTCAGGAACACTCGAATCCCAGCCGGTGTTTACCCTGCGTTCCATGGAAAACCCCGAGGCCGAAATTAATTCAATTTATATGGACACAAATTCGATATATATTGAAATCTGTGATGAAATTAACTTCGCGAATTCTTTTTCATAATGCGGCCGCGCATCAGCCAGGCGCGCAAACCGCAGTCCGCGGCGGACGCACGATAGCAGCATTGCCAGCCCGCGACATCAGACTTTAGTCGTAGGACCACTCCAGGTCGCCACCTTATTAGTATGTCCCCGGCTTATCCCCCGACTTATCCCCATTAATGTCGAGATAATTAATAATTTTGTCGAGACAACCGGGATATCCGCCGTCGTACATGGCCCGGCTCCGCGCGCCGGACCCGACATCAGGCCGCGCCGCCCTGGTCCGCGAACTCGTCCACCACCACCTGCCGTAGCCACTGGTTGGCCGGATCGCGGTGATTGCGCGCGTGCCAGAACACATTGATGACCGACTCCGGGATCTTCACGGGACAGGGCGCGGTGGCCAGCCCGAAGGGCTTGCAGGCGCAGTCGGCGAAGCGCCGGGGCACGACGGCGATCATGTCGGTGGCCTGCAGCACCGGTCCCACCGCCATGAAATGCGGCACCGTCAGCCGCAACCGCCGCCGGATGCCGGCGCGCTCGATGACCTCATCCACCACGCCATGGCCGGTGCCCTCGGACACGATGGCCACATGCTCGGCGGCGCGGAACTGGCGGATCGACACGCCCGAGCGCGCCAGCGGATGATCGTGGCGAAAGATGCAGACATAGGGCTGTCGAAAGAGCCGGCGCTGGAAGAAGCCAGCCTTCAAGGCCGGCAGAAAGCCCATCGCCAGGTCCACCCGGCCGCGCTCCATCTCGTCCTTCACATCCATCGAGGTGGTGCGCACCGTGCGGATGGTGACGCCCGGCGCCATGCCTTCCAGCGTGCGCATCAGCCTGGGCAGGAAATAGGATTCGCCCACGTCGTTGACGCCGATCACGAAGCCGCGCTCGCTGCCGCGCGGGTCGAATGACGCGCGCGCGTTCAGCGTGCTGTGCAGCGCGCCCAGCGCGTCGGCGATGGGCCGGGCCAGCGATTGCGCGTAGGGCGTGGGCACCATGCCGCGCGCGGTGCGCAGGAACAGCTCGTCGCCCAGCAGCTTGCGCAGCCGGCCCAGCGCGTTGCTGACGCCGGGCTGCGAGATGCCCAGGCTTTGCGCCACGGCCGCCACCCGGCCGTGCTTCTGCAGCTCGTTGAAGACGACCAGCAGGTTCAGGTCCAGGTCTTTCAGGTCCATGCGCATGTCTCCACCAATATTCATTCTGGTGATCTGTTTAATTTTCCAGATTCTATTTATTAATTTGCCGGACTGCCGGATCATGCCCGGATAACAAG